>NZ_JOBX01000015.1:0-131821 GCF_000720645.1 Streptomyces sp. NRRL S-378 | reverse complement strand
CTCCCGCTCCGGCAACGCAGCGGCTGTCCGGGCACGACACCACCGCAAGGGGCGGGGACACGGCGGAGTGTCCCCGCAGGACGAGCGCGCGACCCAGCCCGCCTGCCCACGACAAGGCCGCACGCGCCGAGCCGAGGAGACATTCCGCCGGGGCACCGCCCCACACCGTGCACCCCCGCCCAGCAAGAACAGTGGCCACCCCCGGCAAGAGCCGCAGGGCACCCCCGCCCGGCAAGAACAGTGGCCACCCCCGGCGGGAGCCGCAGGGCACCACCGCCCCGCCGGGACAGTGGCCGCCCCCGGCGGGAGCCTCAGCGCACCCAGCCGCTACAGGTCCACGAACTCGGAGCCGATGTCCCGCAGGCGGGTGTGGAGTTCGGTGAAGACGGCCGCCGCCCGGTCACCCGGCCAGTCCGCCGGGAGCAGTTCGCGCGGCAGGCCAGGGTCGGCGTACGGCAGGCGGCGCCAGCTGTCCAGCGCGAGGAGGTAGCCGCGGTAGGCCTCCTCCGGCGTGGGCCGGGGGCCCGACTGGAGCGCGCGCAGAGCCGGCTCGTGCAGGTCGAGGAACTCTTCGTGCTGCTTGGCCAGCGCGGCCAGGTCCCACCACCGGGACACCGCCTCGGCGGTCGGGGCGAAGCCGAGGTGGCCGCCGCGGAACAGCTCCACGTACGGCGTCAGGTGCAGCCGCTCCAGCGTGTGCGCCGTCTCCTCGGCCAGCCGGGCCGGGGCGATCCACACGCCCGGCGCCACCGATCCGAAGCCGAGCCCGGCCAGCCGCGAGCGCAGCAGGTGCCGCTTGTGCCGCTCCTGCTCCGGCACGGAGAACACCGCCACCAGCCATTCGTCCGAGGGCTCCGGGCTGCCGTAGATGCGGCGGTCGCCGTCCTCCAGGAGCCGGCGCGCCTCGCCGGAGAGCTCGTACGCCGCCGCGCCGTCCGCTGCGCGCGCCGGCAGCAGGAAGCCGCGCCGCTTCAGCCGGGACACCGACGAGCGGACCGACGGCGCGTCGACGCCGGCCGCGCCCAGCAGGCGGACCAGCGCGGACACCGGGACCGGCCCCTCGAAGGCCCGCCCGTAGGCTCCGTAGAACGTGACGATCAGGGATCGCGGAGTGTGTTGCTCGACCACGGTTTCACTCTAGGCCGTCGGACCCGCCGGGCCCCGCTCCTTGATCGCGGAGCCGGAAGCGCTGGAGCTTGCCCGTGGCGGTCCGCGGGAGCGCCGGCAGGAAGACGAACGAGCGCGGACACTTGTGCGGGGCCAGTTCCGCCCGCATGAAGGTGCGCAGAGCGTCCTCCGTCAGCACCACCCCCTCCCGGGGGACGGTGTACGCCACGACGATCTGCCCGCGTCGCTCGTCCGGGCGGCCCACCACCGCGACCTCCAGCACGTCCGGGTGGCGCAGCAGGGCCTCCTCCACCTCGGGGCCCGCGATGTTGTAGCCCGCCGAGACGATCATGTCGTCGGCCCGGGCGACGTAGCGGAAGTAGCCCTCACCGTCGCGTACGTAGGTGTCGCCGGTCAGGTTCCAGCCGTCCCGTACGTATTCCGCCTGGCGGGGGTCGGCCAGGTAGCGGCAGCCCACCGGGCCGCGCACGGCCAGCAGGCCCGGTTCGCCGTCGGCGACCGCCCGGCCGGCCCGGTCCACGACACGGGCCTCCCAGCCCGGTACCACCCGCCCGGTGGTACCGGGACGGATGTCCTCGTCGGCGGCGGAGATGAAGATGTGCAGCAGCTCGGTCGCCCCGATGCCGTTGACGATGCGCAGTCCGGTGCGTTCGTACCAGGCCCGCCAGGTGGCGGCCGGCAGGTTCTCCCCGGCCGAGACGCAGCGGCGCAGCGAGGACAGGTCGTACATGCCCACGTCGTACGGGCCGAGGGCGTCCAGCATCGTCCGGTAGGCGGTCGGCGCGGTGAAGAGCACCGTCACCCGGTGCTGGGCGAGCGCCGGCAGCAGCCGGCGCGGCACCGCGTCCTCCAGCAGCAGCGCGGACGCGCCGGCGCGTAGCGGGAAGACGACGAGCCCGCCCAGGCCGAAGGTGAAGCCGAGCGGCGGACTGCCTGCGAAGACGTCGTCGGGCCGGGGCCGCAGCACGTGGCGGGAGAAGGTGTCGGCGACGGCGAGCAGGTCGCGGTGGAAGTGCATGCAGCCCTTGGGCCGCCCGGTGGTCCCGGAGGTGAAGGCGATCAGGGCGACGTCGTCGGCGGAGGTCGGGACGGCCGCGAAGGGCCGTCCGGCGTGTCTCTCCGCCAGCCGGAGCAGGTCGTCGGGGGTGCCGCCGCCGTAGGGGGTGATCCGCAGCCCCGGCACCTCGGCCTTCACCAGGTCGTCCAGCACGTCCGCATGGCACAGGGCGTGCTGCACGCGGGCCATCGCGCACACGGTCGCCAGTTCCTGGGCGCGTTGCTGGGGCAGCACGGTGACGGCCACCGCGCCCGCCTTCATGACGGCGAGCCAGCAGGCGGCGAGCCAGGGGCCGGTGGGGCCGCGCAGGAGGACCCGGTTGCCGGGGACGACACCGAGGTCGGAGGTGAGCACGTGGGCGAGGCGGTCCACGCGGTCGCGCAGACCGCCGTACGTCCACACCGCGCCGGTGCCGTCGCGGAACGCAGGGCGGCCGGCGCCGTCGGGGCCGAACCGGGCGATGGTGGCGTCGAGCAGCTCGGCGCCGCAGTTCAGCCGGTCCGGATAGGCCAGTTCGGGCAGCTCGAAGAGCAGTTCCGGCCAGGCGTCCGCGGGTGGCAGGTGGTCGCGGGCGAAGGTGTCGACGTGAGCGGAAGGCTTGAGGTCCAAGGCGGGTTCGCCCCCCTTGCAGCGGTCCGGAGTGGGGTGGGGCCGGCCGTGCGGTCGTTTCTCCCGGCGACCGCCGGGAGGTACTCCCTGGAGCGTATCGTGATGGTGACGGCAGTCAACAGGACGCGATAGATGCGGGGATGTTCGGATGACCGGATTCGCGCTCGGGGTGGACCAGGAGGAGTGGTGCGGGCGGTTGCGCGCACTGGCGGCCGAACGGCTGAGGCCGCTGGCGGAGAAGGGGGAACCGGGCAGGGTCAACCGGCCGCTGCTGGCGGCCCTGGGTGAGCTGGGCCTGCTGGAGCGGGTGTTCGCCTCGGGCGCGCTGGAACTGTGCCTGTTGCGGGAGTCCCTCGCCTACGGGTGCACGGAGGCCGAGACCGCGCTGGCCCTGCAGGGGCTGGGGGCCCACCCGGTCCTGCGGGCGGGGAGCGAGGCGCAGCGGGAGCGGTGGCTGCCGCGGGTGCGGGCCGGGCGGGCGGTGGCCGCTTTCGCGCTGAGCGAGCCGGGGGCGGGCTCGGACGCGGCGGCTCTGGCGCTGGCCGCGGACCCCGATCCGGCGGGCGGCTGGCGGCTCAGCGGGGAGAAGTGCTGGATCTCCAACGCGCCCGAGGCGGATTTCTACACCGTGTTCGCCCGGACGGGTGAAGGGCCGGGGGCGAAGGGGGTGTCGGCCTTCCTGGTCCCCGCGGACCGCGCCGGGCTCACCGGCGAGCCGCTGGACATGCTCTCCCCGCACCCCATCGGGTCGCTCCGCTTCGACGGGGTCCCGGTCGGCCCGCAGGACCTGCTCGGTGAACCGGGGCGGGGCTTCCGCGTCGCCATGGACACCCTGAACCTCTTCCGGCCCAGCGTCGGCGCGTTCGCGGTGGGGATGGCCCGGGCCGCGCTGGACGCGACGCTCGCCCACACGGCCGGGCGGTCCGCGTTCGGCGGCACGCTGAGCGACCTCCAGGCGGTGGCGCACCGGGTGGCCGAGATGGCCACCCGCACGGAGGCGGCCCGGCTCCTGGTGTACGCGGCGGCGGGGGCGTACGACCGGGGCGCGGCGGACGTGCCGCGGCGGGCGGCGATGGCGAAGCTGCTGGCGACGGAGACCGCGCAGTACGTGGTGGACCACGCGGTCCAGCTGCACGGAGCGGTCGCGCTGCGGCGCGGGCACCTGCTGGAACACCTCTACCGGGAGGTGCGGGCGCCGCGGATCTACGAGGGGGCGAGCGAGGTGCAGCGCACGATCATCGCGAAGGAGCTGTACGGGGCGCTGGGCGCGCCGGTGACGGTGCCGGCGTCGGTGCCCGGCGCGGTGGGGGAGGTGGCCGGGCGATGAGCCTCGACCGGATCAACCCGGCGGAACTGTCGCCGGCGTCGGGTTTCTCGCACGCGGTGGTGGCCACGGGCTCGCGGATGGTGTTCCTGGCGGGACAGACCGCGCTGGACGGCGCGGGCAAGGTGGTGGGGGAGACCCTGCCGGAGCAGTTCGAGACGGCCCTGGCGAACCTCCTGTCGGCCCTGGCCGCGGCGGGCGGTGCGCCGTCGGACCTGGCCCGGGTGACGGTCTACGCGGTCGACGTGGCCGCGTACCGGACGCATGCGGCCGAACTGGGCCGGATCTGGCGGAGGGCAGCGGGCCGCGACTACCCGGCGATGGCCGTCATCGGCGTGGTCCGCCTCTGGGACGACCAGGTCATGGTGGAACTCGACGGGGTGGCGGTCCTCCCGTAGCCCCGGCCGCCCGTTCCCCGGGCTCCGCCCCGGAACCCGCGCCCCACACGCCGGCGGGGCCGGGGCGGCTGCGCCGACGCGGTCTCGGCGCGGTGTGGAGCGGCCGCCCCGCCGGCATGTCTCCCCGGCCCGTCTGCATCGCCGCGCTCGCCCCGGACGCGGGCGAGACCCCGCAGGACCTGATCGGCAAGTTCGACGCGCCGCCGCTCTTCTCCCGCCTCGACAACGAGGAGGGCCGCATCTGGATCTCCCGTGACGGCATCTCCGACTTCGTCGGTGACCTGCCCGAGGCGGAACAGCGAGTGGTGTGGGCGACGCAGGGCGCTCCGCGCGAGGAGGTCCTGGGGTCCACGGTGGACGACGCGGCTTGGAGGTCCAAGCCGAGCTGGTTCCTGATCACCACGCAGGACCGGGCCGTCAACCCGAACTTCAGCGGTTCGCCGCCCAGCGCATGGGCGCCACGTCCGTCGAGGTCGCCTCGGCCCACGTCCCGATGCTGTCCCGCCCCGAGGCGGTCCTGGACCTGATCCGCAACGCAGCCGCCTCCCTCTGATCCGTCCCGCCTCCCTCCAGCGCCCCAGCCCCCGGACTTCCGCCGACGCCCCCGCGTCGAGAAGGAGGGGTTGGAGGCCGGTGACCTGCTGGTGCAGGTGGCGCTGGGGGGCCTGGCCGGTTCGGTCTCCGGCCGCGAGGTGGCGAGCCCCGCACCACGCAACCGCACGGCGCAACCGCCCTCAGCGATTCCGCCGCGCCATCGACGTGACCGTCAGCGGCCCCACTTCCGCCTCCCCGAGGGGCGAGAAGCCGAAGTGCCGGTAAAGCCCGACGTTCGACGGGTCCGCCGTCGTCAGGCAGACCCCCGCCTCGGCGGGGACCGCCGACAGGACGTGGTCCAGCAGGGCGCGGCCCGCTCCGCGGCCCGTGAGGGCCGGGCGCACCCCGATGAACTCCAGGGTCCAGGCGCCCGCCGGAGCGCCGCCCTCGGTGGCGCCCAGGTAGCGCAGCGTTCGCCCGAGGGCCCGCGGCCCGGAGCGCAGCAGGGTGCGGGCCGCCCAGAGCGCGCGGGCCCCGGCGGACGGCGTCGCGCCCGGCGGGGTGAGGACGGCTGCTGCCAGAAGGCGGCCGTCGGCGTCCGAGAGCGCTGTGCGGCGGGCACCGGCGAGGCCGGCGTGGGTGCGCACGGTGTTGCGGAACCAGTGGGTGCGTGCCGAGACCGAGCCGCCGCAGATCCAGGTGACGGCGGGCTCCCGGGCGAACGCGGCGGCCAGCAGGTCGGCGCAGGCGCCCGGCTCGGGATCGGCCTCGATCCGCCACGGAGCCTCAGTCATCGCGCCCTGCCTCCAGCGGAGCCTCGGGCACGAGGTGGCAGACGAGCAGCTTGAGGAAGAACAGCGGCGCGAACCAGGCGAGCGCCAGGGGCACCGGCAGCCAGAACAGGTTGATCAGGACGGCCGCCATCAGTACGGCCATCGCCACCGGCCGCCGCAGCCGGACCGGCGCGAATTCCACGGCAACCGCCCCGCCGAGGAGCAGTGCGGCATTGGCCAGGGTCCACTCGACGTCGCCGACGAGGACGAACAGTCCCATCGCGGCGAGGTGGACCAGGTGCGCCGAGACGAACAGCAGCCGGGCGCGCCGGGCCGCGGGGTCGGCCCGGTGGTACCAGCGCTTGGCGGCGTTGGTGGCGTTGGTCAGCACGCCGCCGATCAGGTCGAGTCCGGCCAGGGCCACCACGACGAGTTGGGCGGTGGACCAGTCGCGGGCGGCCCCCGAGTTCCACACCCCGGTGGCCAGGAGCGCCGCGCAGCCGAGGAGGCCGACGGTTTCCACCACGGTCTCGGAACGGGACTTGCCCGGGCCCATGAACCGTTCCAGACGGCCGGCGAGACCGGGTGGGGTGGCCGGTATGTCCCAGGAGATCCGCAGGTCAGTGCGCATCGCGCGGCTCCTGTCCGGCGGCGGTCGCGCCCCACAGGCCGCGCAGCAGGGTCCACAGCTGCGCCCCCGGATCGCCCGTGCCGGGCGCCGTCGTCATGAGGGCCAGGGCCCAGGCGTCGGCGGCGCGGACGACCGCCGCGGTCGCCGACACCATCAGCGCGTGGTCCACGTCGTCGCGGATCAGTCCGATCCGCCGGCCGTCGGCGACCAGGGCGCCGAACCAGTCGAGCCACGGGCCGCCGGAGGCGCGGCCGATGGCGGCGTCGGCGAGGGCCAGGTCCGCGGGGTGGTCGCCCAGGTGGGTGGCGAGGGCGGCGGAACCGGCGGCGAACCGGGCGCCGAAGTCGTCGGCGTCGCGGGCCGGCTCCCAGGGCCCGAGGGCGTCGAGCAGCCGGTCGAGGACTCCGTCGAGGACGGCGGTGAGGAGGTCGTCCCGGCCGTCGAAGTAGTGGTAGGCGGCGGTCTTGGAGACCCCTGCCGCCTCGATGATCTTGTTGTAGGAGGCACCCTCGGCGCCGTGCTCGGCGAAGTGCCGACGCGCGACTCCCAGGATGTGCTCCCGGCGTTCGGCGGGCAGGCGGTCGAACCGGGGAAGAGGCATGGACCGATCATACGCACCAGTGGGGTGTACCGCTAGTACACCCCACTGGTCTCCGGGTCTGCCGGTCGAGGCGGTAGGGGTGGAAGGGAACGCAGGAACACCTCCCGGCCGATCGGTCCGGCCCGGCCGGCGTCCGCGTGCTCGCAGGGTGGCCCGTCAGTGGCGCCATTCCCGCGGGCGGCCCCGCCTCCTCGTCCGCACCGCCGGCCGCGCAGGAGCGCGTCACGTCCGCCGGTGTTGCGCGGCCGGCGCCGGGTTGACGGGAGGCCCTACCCCCGGCCGCCCTCCAGGAGGCGGCCCATCCAGTCCTCGATCCCCGCGACCGTGCGCGGCAGTGCGCCCGACATCAGGCGGGCGCCGTCCGCCGTGATCACCAGGTCGTCCTCGATGCGGACGCCGATGCCCCGCAGTTCGGCCGGAAGGGTCTCGTCGTCGGGCTGGAGGTACAGGCCCGGTTCCACCGTCAGGACCTGGCCCTCCTCCAGGACCCCGTCCAGGTAGGTCTCCGCCCGCGCCTTCGCGCAGTCGTGCACGTCGAGCCCCAGCATGTGCCCGCTGCTGCACAGCGTGTACCGGCGGTGCAGGTCGCCCTCCGCGTCCTTCAGGACGCCCCAGTCGGCCAGGCCCTCCGCGATCACCCGCATGCCGGCGCGGTGGAAGTCCCCGAAGCTCGCTCCGGGACGCAGGGCCGCGATGCCCGCCTCCTGGGCGGCGAGGACCAGTTCGTACACCTGCCGCTGGACGGGCGAGAAGCGGCCCGACAGCGGGAGGGTGCGGGTGATGTCCGCGGTGTAGAGGGTGTCCGTCTCCACGCCCGCGTCCAGGAGGAGCAGTTCGTCGCCGTTCAGGCGGCCGTCGTTGCGGATCCAGTGCAGGGTGCAGGCGTGGGCGCCCGAGGCGGCGATCGTCTCGTAGCCGGTGCCGTTGCCCTCGGCCCGGGCGCGCAGGCCGAAGACACCCTCGATCCAGCGCTCACCGCGCGGGTGCGCCAGCGCGCGCGGCAGGGCCCGTACGACGTCCTCGAAGCCCGCGGTCGTGTGGTCGACGGCCAGCTGGAGCTGCTCGACCTCCCAGGCGTCCTTCACCAGGCGCAGCTCCGAGAGGGCCGCGGCGAGCTCCGCGTCGGCGGCGGCGTTGCGACCCGCGGGCGAGCCGAGGGCGTCCAGGTGGGCGCAGCGGATGCCGGTGAGGCGCTCGGCCTCCGCCAGGTCCGGGCGGCGGCCCACCCAGAACTCCCCGTAGCGGCGGTCCCGGTAGAACTCCCCGTCCCCGTCCGCGCGCGGCGAGCGGGGCCGCAGGTACAGCACGGCCTCGTGCGCGTGCGGGCCCGACGGTTCCAGGACCAGGACGTGGCCGGCCTGGTCCTCGCCGGTGAGGCCGGTCAGCCAGGCGTACGCGCTGTGCGGGCGGAACCGGTGGTCGCAGTCGTTGGAGCGGACCTTCAGCTCGCCGGCCGGGACGATCAGCCGCTCGCCCGGGAAGCGCGCCGAGAGCCGCGCCCGGCGGGCCGGTGTGACGCCGTGGGCCGCGACCCGTGCGGAGGCGGGCAGCGGGGAGGCGGCCCATCCGCCCGCCATGAACCGGGACAACTCCGGTGACACCGGACGGTCGTGACTGCCCGTGTTGAGGCGGGCGGGGGTGTCGGTCACGGGGGCTCCTTCACGGAAGACGCGAACTGGTGGGCGCACAGGTCTTGTCAGTGCAATTTCACATTACTATGTTACAGCTCACACCGCGGCACGTTAATCCCCGTCAAACGCCGCGTGACGCAGGGCAGTTCACGCACCACCCCCCACCTCACACTCTCCGAACAGGAGTTCTCGGTGCTCAAGCACAGAGCTGTGCGCTCTTCCCTCCTCGCCTCCGCCGTAGCGGTGACCCTTCTCGCCACCGCGGCACAGGGCACCACGCAGGCGGCCGAGTCCGCGGCCCCCGCCGCGTTCACCGGCGCTCCGGCCGCCGTCCCCGCCACCGCGGCCCACGGCCCCACGGGGAACCCGTTCGACGAGGTCGACCGCTTCGCCGACGCGAAGGACAACGCCCCGGCGCCCGCCCCCGCCCCGGGCGGCCTGAACATCTCCGGCCAGGTCCCCGGCGCGGCCCCGGCCAGTGCGCCCGCCCAGGACCTGGAGAAACGGGGCACGGCGGCCAAGTCGGCGCCCACCGCGAAGAGCGTCGCCGCGGGCGTTCCCTGCACCCTCGACGGGATCACGAACCTCACCCCCGAGCAGTTCGCGGACTTCCTCGCCGACCAGGCCGTCCTGGCCGACGGCTGTCTGCGGGGCCTGATCTGGACCTGGGACGCCCGGCTGGCACCCGTGATGTCGGACGCGCACGTCCAGGCCGTGTCCCGCCGGATATCCGCCCTGGCCGCGGCCCACGACGGCCGCAACTCCTCGCACCTGGAGGAGATGTTCACGTACCTGCACGCCGTCGCCTACCACGACTTCTCGCGCGACGAGATCGACGTCACCGACGCCCCGACCACCGCCGCGATACGCAAGGCCATCGACGACTACGGCAACGCCGCCCGGACCTTCGACGTCACCCCCACCAACGCCCGCACCCTGCGCGAGGCCCTCTACGCCGCCGGTCCCGGCCTGCGCCAGCACCAGCTCGGCCTGGTGAAGAAGGTCCTGGCCACCATGGACCAGGCCCACCCGGCCACCCACCTCGACCCCGCCTGGGCGGGCGCCGTGCTCGCCGCCCTCTCCACCAACTACCTCGGCGTCTACCCGGGCAACCAGGACACCGCCTTCCACGCCGCCGTGGCCGCGGACCCCGCCTACCGCGCCGCCTTCAAGGCCTTCGCCGGCTACACGCACCTCAAGGGCACGGCCAACGCCTGGGTGGTGCGCGACGCGCTCAGCGAGTACGCCCGCTTCGGCCAGGTCCAGGGCCTGCGCGACCAGGTCGTCGCCGACCTCGGCGCGATGCTCGGGCCGCTGAAGGCCGGCTTCGGCGACGGCAGCGAGCCGTGGGCCAAGGTCGTCTCCTGGCTCAACTTCTACGAGGCCTGCAAGCCGTACGGGGTGTGCAAGGAGGACATAGAGAAGCAGCTCTTCCCCCACACCTACACCTACGACAACGGCGCCATCAAGGTCCGCACCGGCCTGGACCGCGCCACCGTCGACCAGCTCTACTACGCGAGCAAGCAGGTCAAGGCCCAGTACCACCGCGTCCTCGGGACCGACCAGCCGCTCGCTGGCGACCCCAACGCGACGCTGAACATCGTGCTCTACGGCTCCCGCGCCGACTATGTGAACTACCACCCGATCCTGACCGGCTACGACACCAACAACGGCGGCATCTACATCGAGAACGGCGCCACCTTCTACACCTACCAGCGCCGCGTCCCGCAGGACTCCTCCCTCACCCTCGAGGAGCTCTTCCGTCACGAGTACACGCACTACCTCAACGGCCGCTTCGCCGTCCCCGGCTTCTTCGGCCAGGGCCCCTGGTACGAGAGCGACCGCACCACCGCCATGGACGAGGGCACGGCCGAGTTCTTCGACGGCGCGACCCGCGACAACGGCATAGCCGTCCGCAAGTCCCTCGTGAAGAGCATCATCAGCGACACGGCCGGCGGCGGCCCGCGCATGACCGTCGAGCAGCTGCTGAACGCCACCTACGACGGCGACGGATTCCGCTTCTACAGCTACGCCGGCACCTTCTTCGAGTTCCTATGGACCGAGAAGCCCAGCCTGCTGCGCGAGATGTACACCCACCTGCGCAACAACGACGTCGCGGCCTACGACGCCTGGCGCCACCGGATGGGATCGGACACCTACCTCCAGCGCGACTACGACCGCTTCCTGGACGCGCAGATCGCCAAGGTCGACCAGCTCTTCGTGCCGAACACCGCCTTCACCCCCAACGACCAGCTGCGCGACTCGGCGCTGGCCTCGGTGAAGTCGGCCTTCGCCGCCGCCACCTACAACACCCCGGACTGCGTGGAGAACGGCGACCCCGGCAAGCGCCGCTTCACCTGTACGGGCCGGATCACCGCGAACCTGAAGAACTGGCGCAACGACGACCAGAACTTCAAGGACATGTCGGAGACGGTCGACTACTTCATCCTCGACCGGGCGGGTGCCGCCTCCAACAACCTCGCCGACATGAACTGCTCCTTCGGTCCGCTGGAGATCTGGAGCAACAAGGTCGCGGGAACCTCGAGTTACAGCTGCGAGGGACCGCTGCGCAGCTGACGGGCTCCGGACCGGTCCCGCGCCCGAGGAGGAGCGTGGGACCGGTCTGGGCAGGCACTAAAGAATGTGACATATTACTGTCGTGCTCAAGAGACACTCCCTGGACGCCGTGATCATCGGCGCCGGCGTCGTCGGAGCGGCCTGTGCCTACTACGCGGCCCGCGCCGGACTCTCCGTGGCCGTGGTCGACCGCGGCGCCGTCGCGGGCGGCACCACGGGCGCCGGCGAAGGCAACCTGCTCGTCTCCGACAAGGAGGCGGGCCCCGAGCTCGACCTCGCCCTGCTCTCCGCGCGGCTGTGGACCGAACTGGCCGGGGCCCTCCCGCCGGAGGTCGAGTACGAGCCCAAGGGCGGGCTCGTCGTCGCGCCGGACGAGGCCACCGTGAAGGCCCTCTCGAGCTTCGCCGAGGGGCAGCGCGCCGCCGGGGTCGACGCGGTCGAGGTGCCGGCCCACGCCCTGTACGACCTGGAGCCGCACCTGGCCCCGGGCCTCGCGGGGGGATTCCACTACCCGCAGGACGCCCAGGTCCAGCCGGCACAGGCGGCCGCTCGGCTGCTCGCCGCGTCGGGCGCCGAGACGTTCCTCGGCGAGGAGGTGACGGAGGTGCTGCGGGACCGGGGCGCCGTACGGGGGGTCCGCACCACGCGCCGCCAACTCCTGGCCCCCGCCGTGGTCAACGCGGCCGGTACCTGGGGGGCGCACATCGCCCGGCTCGCCGGCACGGAGCTGCCCGTCCTCCCGCGCCGCGGCTTCGTCCTGGTCACCGAACCACTGCCGCGGGTGGTCCGGCACAAGGTCTACGCCGCCGACTACATCGCGGACGTCGCCAGCGGCTCCGCCGCCCTGCAGTCCTCGGCCGTGGTCGAGGGCACCCCCGCCGGGCCGGTCCTGATCGGCGCCACCCGCGAGCGGGTCGGCTTCGACCGGAGCCTGTCGACGGAGGCCCTGCGCCGGCTGGCCTCCCAGGCCGCGGCCCTCTTCCCCGTACTGGGGGGCGTACGGGTCCTGCGCACCTACCACGGTTTCCGCCCCTACCTGCCCGACCACCTCCCGGCCATCGGCCCGGACCCGCGCAGCCCCGGCCTGCTGCACGCCTGCGGCCACGAGGGCGCGGGCATCGGCCTGGCCCCCGCCACGGGCCTGCTGATCGCCGCCGCCCTGACCGGAGCGGACCCGGAGCTCCCGCTGCACCCCTTCCGCCCGGACCGCTTCGGCGCCGGCCCGGCCCCCGCCGACACCCCTGAGGAGCACCCCTGATGCGCAGCCCCCGCTCGCTGGTCGGCGGCAGCCCGGCGGCCGCGTACGAGATCACCTTCGACGGCCGTGAACTGCCCGCGCAGGACGGCCAGAGCGTCGCGGCGGTGCTCTGGGCCGCCGGGATCCTCGCCTGGCGGACCACCCGCGAGGGCGGAGCGCCGCGCGGTGCGTTCTGCGGGATCGGCAGCTGCTACGACTGCCTCGTCACCGTCAACGGCCTGCCGAACCAGCGCGCCTGCCTGCTCCCGGCCCGGCCGGGGGACGCCGTCACCACCCAGGAGGGAACCGGCCGTGCCGACCTCGCCGTCTGACCCCACCGAGCCCTTCCGCTCCGCGGAGCCGGGCGGGCCCGCGCAGCCGGCCGCCGACGCGCCGTCCCGCGCCGCAGGGCCACCCCGGTCCGTGCCGCCCTCGGATGCCGACCGGCCGTCGGCTCTCCCCGGGCCGTCGGCGCCTCCCGGGCCGGGTGCGCACGCCGGGCCCGCGCCCGCCGGGCAGTCCGCGGGAGCGGCCGGGCCCGTCGGGGCGGGACCGGTCGACCTCGCCGTCGTCGGGGCCGGGCCGGCCGGGCTGGCCGCGGCCGTCACGGCCGCCGGGCTCGGGCTGCGGGTCGCCGTCCTCGACACGGGCGACCGCCCCGGCGGGCAGTTCTACCGCCACCCCGCGCCGGGCCTGGGCGCGGCCCGCCCCGAGGCCCTGCACCACGGCTGGTCCGAGTTCGCGACCCGCGAAGCCGCCCTGCGCGCCCACGAGTCGGCCGGCCGGATCACGTACCTCCCGCTCCACCACGTCTGGACGGTGGTGCCGGGGGAGGGCGGCTGGACCCTGCACGCCGTCGCCGGCCACGCCCCCGGCGAGCGGGCCGCGACCGTCGCCGCCCGCGCCGTGCTCATCGCCACCGGCGCCTACGAGCGGCAACTGCCCTTCCCCGGCTGGACCCTGCCCGGAGTGGTGGGAGCCGGCGGCGCGCAGGCCATGCTCAAGGGCGGCCTGGTGCTGCCCGGCAAGCGCGTGGTGGTCGCCGGGAGCGGTCCGCTGCTGCTCGCGGTCGCCGGGTCGCTCGCCGCTGCGGGAGCCACCGTGCCCGCCGTGGTGGAGGCCGCCGCCTACACCGCGTACGCGGGCCGCGTGCCCACCCTGCTGCGCAACCCCGGCAAGCTCGTCGAGGCCGCCTCCTACGGCGGGGCGCTGGCCCGGCATCACGTCCGGCTGCTCACCCGGCACGCCGTCACCGAGGCCCACGGCACCGGCCGGATCGAGGCCGTCACGGTGGCCCGGCTCGACCGCGACTGGCGTCCGCTGCCCGGCACCGCCCGCCGGATCCCCTGCGACGCGCTCGCCGTCGGCCACGGGCTCGTGCCCCAGCTCGAACTCGCCACCGGACTCGGCTGCGCCACCCGGCCGTCCGCCGACGGCACCGTCGCCCTGGAAGTGGACGCCGAACAGCGCACCTCGGTCCCCGGCATCTGGTCCGCCGGGGAGACCGGCGGCATCGGCGGAGCCCAACTGGCTCTGACGGAGGGCGAGCTGGTCGCGTACTCCGTCGCGGCCGCGCTGCGGCCCGCGGCTGACGCGCCTCGCACCGGCCGCCCCGAACGGCTCGCCCGCCGTCGCGCCCGGCTGCGCGCCTTCGCCGACGCCATGGCCGCCGCGCACCGCCCCGGCGAGGGCTGGACGGGCTGGCTCCGGGACGACGCCGTCGTGTGCCGCTGCGAGGAGGTCCCGGCCGGCCGGATCCGCGAGGCGGCGCAGGAGCTCGGGGCGCGGGACGCCCGGACCGTCAAGCTGCTCACCCGGGCGGGCATGGGCTGGTGCCAGGGCCGGATGTGCGGCCCGGCCGTCGCGGCCCTGGCCGGGGCGGAGCCCGCGGCGGACCGCCGGCCCTTCTCCTGCCCGGTCCCGCTGGGCCATCTCGCCGAACTTCCCGCCACCGACCGCTGATCAGGGGCGCCCCGGCCCTTGTGGCCGCGCCGCACCCACTAGTAAAATGTCACACACCACACTAGGGAGCCTCACATGACCAACGCGCACATCCCCGCGCCCCGCACCCGTCCCTGGCACGGAATCATGGTCGCCACCGCGCTCCCCCTGCGCGAGGACCTCACCGTCGACTACGACGCCTACGCCGAGCACGTGGCCTGGCTGATCGCCAACGGCTGCGACGGCGTGGTCCCCAACGGCTCCCTCGGGGAGTACCAGACCCTCACCGACGAGGAGCGGGCCCGCGTCGTGCGCACCGCCGTCGAGGCGGCCGGGGACGGTGCCCGCGTCATGCCCGGCGTCGCCGCCTACGGCAGCGCGGAGGCCCGCCGCTGGGCCGACCAGGCCGCCGAGGCCGGCGCGGGCTCGGTCCTTCTGCTGCCGCCCAACGCCTTCCGGGCGGACGAAGAGACCGTACGCGCCCACTACGCCGAGGTCGCCCGCGCCGGGCTGCCCGTCGTCGCGTACAACAACCCCATCGACACCAAGGTGGACCTGGTCCCCTCCCTGCTCGCCCGGCTGCACGCCGACGGATCCGTCGTCGCCGTCAAGGAGTTCAGCGGCGACGTGCGCCGCGCCTACGAGATCGCCGAGCTCGCCCCGGGACTGGACCTGCTCATCGGAGCCGACGACGTCCTCCTCGAACTCGCCCTCGCCGGGGCCGTCGGCTGGATCGCCGGATACCCCAACGCCCTGCCGCGCTCCTGCGCCACCCTCTACCGGGCCGCCGTCGCCGGCGACCTCGACACCGCCCTGCCGCTCTACAAGTCCCTGCACTCGCTGCTGCGCTGGGACTCCAAGACCGAGTTCGTCCAGGCCATCAAGCTCTCCATGGACCTGGCGGGCCGACCCGGCGGCGCCACGCGTCCGCCGCGCTTCCCGCTCACCGGCGACACCGAGGCCGCCGTCCGCGCCGCCACCGAGAAGGCCCTGGCCGAGGGCCTCAACTAATCAGCTGGAGGGGACGCCTGATGCGCACGCGCCACGTCTACCATGCGGTGGACTCGCACACCGAGGGCATGCCGACCCGGGTCGTCACCGGGGGAGTCGGGGTGATCCCCGGTGCCACCATGGCCGAGAAGCGGCTCCATTTCATCGAGCACATGGACCACGTCCGGACCCTGCTCATGTACGAGCCGCGCGGGCACTCCGCGATGAGCGGTGCCGTCCTGCAGCCCCCGACCCGCCCCGACGCCGACTACGGCGTGCTGTACATCGAGGTGTCGGGCCTGCTGCCCATGTGCGGGCACGGCACCATCGGGGTGGCCACCGTCCTGGTGGAGACCGGCATGGTGCCCGTCGTCGAGCCGGTCACCACCGTCCGGCTCGACACCCCGGCCGGGCTGGTGAGCGTCGACGTCCGGGTGGAGGACGGGGCGGCGACCGCCGTCACCCTCACCAACGTCCCCTCCTTCAGCGTCGGCCTCGGTCTGAAGACCGAGGTCCCCGGCTTCGGCACCGTCGCGTACGACCTGGCCTACGGCGGCAACTTCTACGCCTTCGTCGAACTCGACGCCCTCGGGCTGCCCTTCGACCGGGCCCGCAAGGACGACCTGCTCGCCGCCGGGCTGGCGATCATGGGCGCGGTCAACGCCGGACCGGACCGGCCGGTCCACCCCGAGAACCCCTCCATCGCCGGACTCAAGCACGTCTACCTGGCCGCGCCCGGCTCCGACGCCCGCCGCTCCCGGCACGCCATGGCCATCCACCCCGGCTGGTTCGACCGCTCGCCCTGCGGTACGGGGACCAGCGCGCGGATGGCCCAGCTGCACGCCCGCGGCCTCCTCGGCCTCGACACCGACTTCGTCAACGAGTCGTTCATCGGGACCGGGTTCACCGGCCGGCTGGTCGAGGAGACCAGCGTCGGCGGACTGCCCGCCGTGGTCCCCACCGTCACCGGGCGGGCCTGGATCACCGGCACCGCGCAGTACTTCCTCGACCCGTCCGACCCCTTCCCCGGAGGCTTCCTGCTGTGAACACCGTCCGAACGGTGGACTACCACACCGCCGGCGAGCCCTTCCGGATCGTCGACACCGCCGCCGCGGGCATGCCGCCCGTCCCCGGCGACACCGTCGCCGAGCGCTGTGCCACCGCCATCGGCCCGGGCGGATCGGGCACCGCGCCGCGCCGCGGCCCGCTGGACGACGTACGGCGGACGCTCGTGCAGGAGCCGCGCGGACACGCCGGCATGTACGGCGGGTTCGTGGTGCCGCCCGACGACGACGGGGCCCATCTCGGGGTGCTCTTCTGGCACAAGGACGGCTACTCCACGGCCTGCGGGCACGGCGCCATGGCCCTCGGGGTCTGGGCCGTGGACAGCGACCGGGTCCCCGCCCCCGACGACGGGGACGTCCCGGTGCGGATCGACGTACCGTCCGGGCGGGTCACCGCCACCGTCCACCGCGGCGGCGGCCGCACCACCGGGGTCACCTTCCGCAACGTGCCGGCCCGGGTGAGCGCCCGCAAGGTCCCCGTCGCCACCTCGCTCGGGCTGGCCGAGGCGGACCTCGCGCACGCGGGCGCCTGCTACGCCTCCGTCCGCGCCCGCGACCTGGGCCTGGAGGTCTCGCGCGCCGCACTGCCCGAGCTGGTGCGCGCCGGACAGGAGATCCGCGCCGCCCTCGCCACCCATCCCGGCACCTGGCACCCCGACGGCCCGCTCCTGTCCGGGGTCTACGGGGTGATCCTCCACGAGGAGCTGCCCGACACCCCGTTCGGGCCGCACCAGCGCAACGTCACCGTCTTCGCCGACGGACAGATCGACCGCTCGCCCTGCGGCTCCGGCACCTCGGCGCGGCTCGCGCTGCTCGCCGAGGACGGACGGCTCGGCCCGGGCGAGGACCTGCTGCACGAGTCCGTCACCGGCACCGTGTTCACCGGCCGGATGCTGGAGGGCGGGGTCACCGAGGTCACCGGCACCGCCTACCGCACCGGTGAACACGCCTTCGCCGTGGACCCGTACGACGCCCTCGGCACCGGGTTCCTGCTGTGACGGGGATACCCCAGCTCGGCGCCGCGGCCATGGCCGCGGCTCTCGGCCCGGCCGCCGCCGCCGACGCCCTGGCCGCCGCCCTGCGCGGCGGCCTCGACCCCGAGGGCTGCCCCCCGCGCTCCGCGATCGGCGTGCCCGGCGACGGCGAACTGCTGCTGATGCCGGCCGCGTCGGGGGCGTACGCCGGGGTGAAGATCGCCGGGGTCGCGCCCGGTAACCCGGCCCGCGGACTGCCCCGCATCACCGGCTCCTACCTCCTGCTGGACGGGCCCACCCTGCGTCCGCTGGCCCTGCTCGACGGTGCTGCCCTGACCTCCCTGCGCACCCCGGCCGTCTCCGCACTCGCGCTGCGCCACCTGGCGCCGGCCGGCCGGCCGTTGCGGCTGGTGCTCTTCGGGTCCGGTCCGCAGGCGTACGGGCACCTGGAAGCGGTCCGCGCCGAGCGGGAGTTGGCCGGGGTCGTGGTGGTCGCCCGCAACCGGGAGGGGGCCGAGCGCCTCGTCGCGCACGCCCGCACCCTGCGGCTGCCCGCCCGGACCGGAACCCCGCAGGACGTGGCCGACGCCGATCTGGTCGTCTGCTGCACCACGGCCCGCGAGCCGCTCTTCGACGGGCGGCTGGTGCGGCCCGGCGCGCTGGTCGTGGCCGTCGGATCGCACGAGCCGACCGTCCGCGAGACCGACACCGCCCTCGTGCGACGCGCGGCGGTGTACGTGGAGTCGCGGGCGGCGGCGCTGCGGGAGGCCGGTGATCTGCTCGTCGCGGAGGCGGAGGGGGCCATCGGGCCGGGCCACATCACGGGCACGCTCGCGGACCTGGTCGCCGGACGAGCGCCGGGGGGAGGCGAACGGGGTTGTCCACAGCTCTTCAAGAGTGTGGGCATGGCCTGGGAAGATCTTGCCGTGGCGGTCGCGCTGTACGAGGCCGCCGCAGTGTGAGCAGCGCAACGTGACATTGTACGCTGGTCCTCTGCTCATCGGCAGGCGTAGGGGTCTCGGAGGAAACACCATGGGTGACCTGAAGCAGCACAGCCTCATCAAGGCCCAGGAACGACTCCGCGACCAGGTCGGGCACGCCCTCCGGGCCGCCCTGATAGCGGGTGAGCTGCGCCCCGGCAGCGTCTACTCCGCGCCCGGCCTCGCGGCCGAACTGGGCGTGTCGGCCACCCCGGTGCGCGAGGCCATGCTCGACCTCGCGCGGGAGGGCCTGGTCGAGCCGGTGCGCAACAAGGGCTTCCGGATCACCGAGGTCAGCGAGCGCGACCTGGACCAGTACACCGAGCTGCGCACCATGATCGAGGTGCCGACCATCGGCCGGATCACCAAGACGGCCACGGCCGAGCAGCTGGAGGAACTGCGCCCCATCGCGCTGGAGATCGTCACCAGTGCCCGGGAGCACAACCTCATCGGCTACCTGGAGGCCGACCGCCGCTTCCACCTCACGCTGCTGGGTCTCGCGGGCAACGAACGGCTCGTGGAGACGGTCGGGGACCTCCGCAAGCGCTCCCGCCTGTACGGTCTGACCGGCCTGGACGAGGCGGGCAAGCTGGTCTCCTCCGCCGAGGAGCACCTGGAGCTGCTGGACCTGATGATCAGCGGCGACGCCAAGGCCGCGGAGGCCTGCATGCAGCGCCACCTCGGCCACGTCCGCTCCCTCTGGGCCCAGGGCCGCGACGAACCGGTCGGCCGCACCGCAGGAGTCCTCGGGTCGGGCCTCTAGTTATTCCTCCCCCCTCGTACCCCTGGGTGGACGCCGCGAAATATCGGGTGTGCAATATATCCAGGGGTGGAGGTGGGTTGGATGAAAAATCTCCCATTCCAGCTCGAAATTATTGAAGCCGACACCAACTGGATTGTGTCGTGTGCTTCCGAGTACGGCGAGGCGCTGATCCGTGTCCCGGCGCCGTATTCCGAGAGCGAACTCCAGTCGGCGCTCGCGTCCGTACAGGAGTCACTGGCCCGTTCGTACAGTCCTGTGGTGCGAGGTGCATCGGTCTCGGAAAGGCCGGTGAGAGAATTCGGAGAACGTCTCACCGAGGCAGTCTTCCGGGAGGATATATTCCTTCTCTTCGACCGTTGGCGGAGTCGCGCTCGGGCGCAGGAGAACCCCTTGCGTGTCCTGCTGCGAACGAACGGGCCGAATCTCTCGCATATCCCCTGGGAATTCCTCGTCGATCCCACCCGTGATGACTACCTCGCGCTTCGCGTGCCGGTCGTTCGGTATTTGCGGCTCATGGATCCGGTGCCCCCGCTGCCGCTGACTCTGCCGTTGAGGGTGCTGGGAATTTCCGCCCAGCCCCACGACCTGCCCGCACTGGAAGGGAAGCGGGAGGGGGAGCAGATCTCGCGCGCCCTTCTGCAGGAGTGCAGCTCGGAGAGCGTGGACGTGCACTGGCTTGTGGGGGACCGGTGGCAGGACCTGGCGAAGGAGTTGAGATTCGGCTCCTGGCACGTCCTGCACTGTGTGAGTCATGGAGGGTTCGACGAGGAGAGGAACGCCGGATACATTCAGCTTTCGGGCTCCGACGGGTTGTCCAAGAAGATCTATGCCAGCGACTTCGAGCGGCTGATCGCGGACAGCCCGAACCTGCGTCTCATCGTGCTGAATTCCTGTGAGTCCGCGGTCGGTGGATCCGAGGACGTGTTCGCGGGCACCGCCGCCAACCTCGTACGAGCCGGTGTGCCGGCCGTGGTCGCCATGCAGTACGAGATCACCGACAAGGCCGCTCTCGTCTTCGCCTCGTCGTTCTACGAGCGGATAGCCCAGGGGGTGCCCGTCGACCGGGCGGTGACCCTCGCCCGGGAGTACGTGAAGGTGGAACAGGAGAGCCTGGAGTGGGCCACGCCCGTGCTCTTCCTCGCATCGGACGAGACCCGGCTCTTCTCGCTGCCGAAGGCGGCTCAGGGCCCGCCGACACAGGTGACACCGCCGACCCCGCAGGGACCGGATCGTCCACAGGTGCCGGGATCGGAGGCGCCGCACCCTCCGCCCGCACCACCACCGCCGCGCACGCCGTCGCCCAGGCTTTCCCAGAGGGCGCTGCTCGCCGAGATCGGTCCGTGCAGCGACCTGGTGCTCGGCCCCGGCGATCTCCTCGCAGCTGCCTGCGGCGACGGAGCGGTGCGAGTGCTGAACGCAGCCGACGGGGCGCTGTACAGGCAGTGCCCGCCTGTACAGCGCGAGAACCCGGTGCGGGTGGCGTGGGGCCCCTGGAAACGGAACGTGGCCAGTCGGCACCATGACGGCACCGTCGTCGTCTGGGACCTCCAGACCGAAGCGCCGGCCCGTGTGATGAACGTGGGCGAAGAGGGCGACGCCCTCACGTTCAGCGCCGACGGCCACTGGCTCGCCGTGACGGTCAAGGACCGCGTCTACGTGTACAACACGTGGGGGGCCCGGGTACGGGACCTGCCTGCCCGTCCGGGCAAGGAGTCGAGGACCTGGCAGCGGATGGGCGGGCGCAGTCGCCTCGGTCCCCTTGCCTTCGCGCCGGGCGACCGGCACGTCGTCGTCGCGACCGGGGACGGCCTGGTGCGGCAACTGGACGTGCGGGGACACCAGGTGGCGGCCTGGCGGCATCCGGTGCCCGTGAGCTGCCTCGCGCTCACCGCCAACGGTCTCGCCACCGGCTGCGGGGACGGGAGGGTGCGGCTGTGGTCCTGGGACGGCCGTCTCCTGCGACAGACGGAACACCGTCGGCAGGCCTCCCACCTCGTGTTCTCCGCGGGGGCTTCGGCCCTCGCGGTGTGCGACGGCGACGGGTCGGTGTCCCTGTGGGACCTGAGGACCGGACAGCTTTCGCTGGTCGCGGAGTTGGTGCACCAGGTCGTAGGGCTGGCATTCCTCGAGAACGGCAGGGGCCTGATGACCTGCACCCGCGCGGGTCGTATCGAACGCTGGTCGCTGCCTCACCGGTCGTAGAGGGAGAGATGTCATGACGCACTCCGAGGTCGAGATCTACTGGCCCGCCGCACTCCCTTCCACCCCTGCACTCGAGCAGCGCGACGTGTTGCGCGATGCCGGGGTGAGTGCCGCGTGCTTGCTGAGGCCGACACGGAGGGGGGCGGCCGATGCCGTGCTGGTCCTGGTGACGTCCGCGGTTCTGGAGCCGTTCCTCAGCGCTCTGTTCGGACGCCTCGCCGAAGAGGCGCACAAGGCGCTGAAGGCTTTCGTGGACGGACTGCTGAGTGGAGGGGACGGCGCGCAGGCGCCCGGGGGTGTGGTCGTCGAGTCGGGGGCCGGCGGCCGCGTGACCTTCACCGCAGATCTGCCGGACCAGGCGTACGAGCAGGCCGTCGGCCTGGAGGCGTGCGGTGACCGGTGGGTCTGGGATTCCCGACGAGCAATGTGGACCCCTGCCTGAGGGCGGGTCCGGAGAGGTGCACAGCCATGTCCGACCGTCAGCAACCTCCGTCTTCCGAAGGTGAGAACTGGGGCCCGGAGACGCCCTGGCAGGAGCCGCTCCTGCCGCCGCCCACCAAGCCGCCGCCCCGGACGGCGTCCGCTCAGCCCCCGCAGCCCGAAACCCCTCCCGCCCGGCCCCCGACCTCGCAGCCGGGGTGGGAGCGGGATCAGTGGGGCATGACCGCGCCGGCGCGGATGCCCGAGACGTATCTGGCCGGTGCCATCCTCGTCACGCTCTTCTGCTTCCTGCCGACGGGGATCGCCGCCATCGTCTTCGCCTCGCAGGTTTCGGAGAAGTGGAAGGCGGGGGATGTCGTGGGATCCGCCGAATCGTCACGGAAGGCGAGACTCTGGATGATCGTGAGCCTCGTCGCCGGATGCATTGCGTGGTTGTTCTTCATCGCCATCGGCATGGCCGCCGACCCGAACACCACGTCCATGCCCGCGCCGTGAACAGGCCGAACGCCCGGGCCTTCCACCCGGTCCTGTGGGCTTCGAGGCCTCAACCCGTCCGCGACGCCTGGCTGGCCGCAGCACTCTTCGCGTGGGTCGCCGTCGCCGTACGACTCGCGGATCCCACACGACCGGGCCGGTTCCCCCGGTGTCCGTTCCACGCACTCACGGGCCTGGACTGTCCGGGCTGCGGCAGCCTGCGGGCTCTTCATCAGCTCACCCGCGCCGATGTGGTCGCCGCCGCGGATTACAACCTCCTCCTCGTCCTCGCCCTGCCGGCCATCGGCCTCGCGTGGCTACGGGTCGTCACCGGCAGGACCACCCGGCGAGTTCGCCCTGCCTGGAGGGGCCCCCGGGTGATCCTCGCCGGGGTCGCCCTGTGGACGGTGGTGCGCAACCTTCCCGTTCTCGGTGGAGTGCTGGGCGCCTGACGCGCGCCGACCGGGTCGGCGGGCGAACGCCCCACCAGAGCAAGGCATTTGGACACGGCTGGGTAACGGGCAGCGCAACCTCTTGTCAGTGCAATTTCACATTACTATGTTACCGGTCACATCGCAGAGTCGCAGGCCGTAGAGCGTGCCCCTCCCTGGAGTGACCCATGACCAAGCGCACCCAACTCGCCCTCGCCACCGCCCTGGTGGCCGCACTCGCACTCGGTGCCTCGGGCTGCTCCGGGACCACCAAGGGCTCGGCCGGTGCCGGTGCCGCGAACCCGGCCGCCGCCAACGACGGCAAGATCCTCGGCGGTACCCCGGTCAAGGGCGGCACCCTCACCGTCCTGTCCAACCAGGACTTCGCGCACCTCGACCCCGCCCGCAACTGGACGATGCCGACCATGGACTTCGGCACCCGCCTGCTCTACCGCACGCTCGTCACCTTCAAGGCCGAGCCCGGCAAGGCCGGCAGCGAGCTGGTCCCCGACCTCGCCACCGACCTCGGGACCCCCTCCAACGGCGGCCGCACCTGGACCTTCACCCTCAAGGAGGGCGTCAAGTACGAGGACGGCACCCCGGTCAGGGCCCAGGACGTCAAGTACAACGTCGAGCGCTCCTTCGCCCCCGACCTCACCGGCGGCCCCGACTACGCCGCCCAGTACCTGGCCGGCACCGAGGGCTACAAGGGGCCGCTCCAGGGGCAGCACCTCGACTCCGTGAAGACTCCGGACGACCGCACGATCGTCTTCGAACTCAAGCGCCCCGTCGCCGAGTTCTCCGCCACCGCGACCCTGCCCACCTTCGCCCCGGTGCCCCAGTCCCAGGAGAAGGGCACCCAGTACGACGCCCGCCCGTTCTCCTCCGGCCCGTACAAGATCGAGTCGTACGACCGCGACAAGAAGCTGGTCCTCGTCCGCAACGAGCACTGGGACCCGGGCACCGACACCGTCCGCAAGGCCTACCCGGACAAGTTCGTGGTCGTGATGGGCCTCAAGGGCGGCCAGATCGACGACCGGATCATCGCCGGCGAGGGCGCCGACGCCTCCACCGTCCAGTACGCCGACATGCGCCCCGAGAGCGCCCCCAAGGTGCTGCCCAAGCCCGAGGTCAAGGCCCGGCTGCTCGCCGAGTCCCAGGGCTGCACGGAAATGCTCCACCTGAACAACTCACGCGCCCCCTTCAACGACCCCAAGGTCCGCCAGGCCATGCAGTACGCCGTCGACAAGGAGGCCGTCGTCACCGCGGGCGGCGGACCGGCCCTCAACGAGGTCGCCACCGCCTACCTGCCCCCGGCCCTCTCCGGCGGCAAGCAGGCCGACACCCTGAAGATCCCCCCGGCGGGCGACCCGGCCAAGGCCAAGGAACTCCTCAAGGCCGCCGGCAAGGAGACCCTGAAGGTGTCCCTCTCCGTCTCCACCGGCGACAAGGGCAAGGCCGAGGCCATCCAGCAGGGCCTGTCCCGCGCGGGCATCGAGGTCGTCATCGACACCGTCGACCCGGGCGCCTACTACGACGTGATCGGCGACCTGTCCACCACCCCCGACATGACCCTCAGCGGCTGGTGCCCCGACTACCCCTCCGGCTCCACCTGGATCCCCTTCGTCTTCGACGGACGCACCATCAAGGAGAAGGGCAACCAGGGCAACTACAGCCAGTTC
Source organism: Streptomyces sp. NRRL S-378 (assembly GCF_000720645.1). Lineage (NCBI taxonomy): Bacteria > Bacillati > Actinomycetota > Actinomycetes > Kitasatosporales > Streptomycetaceae > Streptomyces > Streptomyces sp. NRRL S-378. The sequence goes on along the minus strand of NZ_JOBX01000015.1, from coordinate 107,379 downwards.
CGCGACGAGGAGGTCATGAAGCGGATCGACGAGATCAACGCCATGGCCGACGCCAAGCAGGCCAACCAGGCCTGGATCGACCTCGACGCGGCCCTGATGGCCAAGTCCCCGAACGTCCCGCTCCTGCTGGAGCGCAAGCCGCTCCTCGTCGGCACCAACATCGCGGGCGCGTTCGGTCACCCCGTGTGGACCGGCACCATCGACTACGCGACGGTCGGCCTCAAGGACCCCTCGAAGAGCCAGGGCTGAGGAACCCGGAGCCCTCGACACCATGACCACCACCGCCCCCGACGCCGCCCCGGAAGGCGCCCCCGACGCCGCCGCGGACCGGACCGCGGCGGCCCCCGGCAGCAGCCCCTGGCAGCTCGCCCGGCGCGAACTCCGCCGCCGCCCCGCCGTCCGCGTCAGCCTCTGCATCGTCCTGCTCTTCGTCCTGATGGCCGTCGGCGCCCCCTGGCTGGGCGCGCTCGGCGGCTGGTCCCCGCACGAGTTCGACAAGAGCGCCGTGGACCCGTACCTCGGGGGCCAGCCGCTCGGCGTACTCGGCGGGATCAGCCCCGAGCACTGGCTCGGCGTCGAGCCCGTCACCGGCCGCGACCTGTACGCCCGCGTCGTCCACGGCGCGCAGGTCTCCCTCCTGATCGCCTTCGCGGCCACCGCCATCGTGGTCCTCGCCGGCACCGCCGCCGGGATCGCCGCCGGCTACTACGGCGGCCGCACCGACGCGGTCCTGTCCCGGCTCATGGACCTGACCATGTCCTTCCCCTCGCTCATCTTCATGATCGCGCTGTTGTCCGTGGCCAAGGACGTCAACCGGATCGTCCTGATGACCGCCGTCATCGGGATCTTCGGCTGGCCCGGCATCGCCCGCGTGGTCCGCGGCCAGACCCTCTCCCTGAAGCACCGCGAGTACGTCGACGCCGCCCGCGTGGGCGGCGCCGGCCCCTGGCGGATCCTGACCCGCGAGATCCTCCCGGGCGTCGCGGGCCCGGTCATCGCCTACACCACCCTGCTCATCCCGGGAATGATCAGCACCGAGGCCGCCCTCAGCTACCTCGGCGTCGGCGTCCGCCCGCCCACCCCCTCCTGGGGCCAGATGATCGCCGAGTCCGTCGCCTACTACGAGACCGACCCCATGTACTTCGTCATCCCCAGCGTCTTCCTCTTCCTCGCCGTGCTCGCCTTCACCCTGCTGGGCGACGCGCTGCGCGACATCCTCGACCCGAGGGGCGGCCGCACGTGATCGCCTACCTCGCCCGCCGGCTGCTCGCCCTCGCCGGCGTGCTCCTCGCCATCGCGGCCGTCACCTTCCTCATCTTCTACGTCCTGCCCGCCGACCCGGCCGCCGCCGCCTGCGGCAAGACCTGCAGCACCGAACGCATCGCGGACGTACGCGCACACCTGGGCCTCGACCAGCCCCTGTGGAAGCAGTTCGCCGACTTCCTGACCGGCATCTTCACCGGCCGCACCCTCGGCACCGGCCAGTACGCCGTCTCCTGCGACTTCCCCTGCCTGGGCTACTCGTACGAGAGCTCCCTGCCCGTGTGGGACCTGCTCATGGACCGGCTCCCGGTCTCCGCCTCCCTGGCCCTCGGCGCCGCCGTGCTGTGGCTGGTCCTCGGCCTCGGCGCCGGGGTGACCGCCGCCCTGCGCAAGGACACCGCCACCGACAAGGCCCTGATGGTCGGCGCCGTCGCCGCCGCCTCGCTGCCCGTGTACTTCACCTCGGTGATGCTCATCTACGGCGTCATCCGCATCGCCGGACTGCTGCCCTACCCCACCTACCAGGCCTTCACCGACAGCCCGGTCGGCTGGGCCTCGAACCTGCTCCTGCCCTGGACCGCGCTCGCCCTGCTCTACGCCGCCATGTACGCCCGCCAGAGCCGGGGATCGATGATCGAGGCGATGGCCGAGCCCTACATCCGTACCGCCCGCGCCAAGGGCATGCCCGAGCGGACGGTCGTCGTCAAACACGGCCTGCGCTCCGGGATGACGCCGATCCTGACCATCTTCGGCATCGACCTCGGCGGCCTCCTCGCCGGCGCCGTCATCACCGAGTCGATCTTCGGACTGCCCGGCATCGGCCGGCTCTTCTACGGCGCCCTGGTCAACTCCGACCAGCCCGTGGTCCTCGGCGTCACCCTCCTCGCGGCCTTCTTCATCGTCGTCGCCAACCTCGTCGTCGACCTCCTGTACGCCGTCATCGACCCGAGAGTGAGGTACTGATGACGACCACCGCCGCCCCGCTCCTCGACGTGCGCGACCTGCGCGTCACCTTCACCACCCCCCGGGGGACCGTCCGGGCCGTCGACTCCGTCGGCTTCACCGTCGAGGCCGGCCGCACCCTCGGCATCGTCGGCGAATCCGGCTCCGGCAAGTCCGTCACCTCGCTCGCCGTCATGGGCCTGCACCGCGGCCCGGTCGAGGTCACCGGCTCCGTCGCGCTCGCCGGACGGCCGCTCATCGGCCTGAGCGAGCGCGAGCTCGGAAAGGTCCGCGGCCGCCGGATGGCCATGATCTTCCAGGACCCGCTCTCCAGCCTGCACCCCTACTACACCGTCGGCGAGCAGATCGCCGAGCACTTCCGCGTGCACTTCAAGGCCGGCCGCGCCGCCGCCCGCAGGCGCGCCGTCGACATGCTCGGCGAGGTCGGCATCCCCGAACCGGCCCGCAGGGCGGGGGAGTACCCGCACCAGTTCTCCGGCGGCATGCGCCAGCGCGCGATGATCGCCATGGCCCTGGCGTGCGAGCCCGACCTGCTGATCGCCGACGAGCCGACCACCGCCCTGGACGTCACCGTGCAGGCACAGATCCTTGAACTGATCGCGAGGCTCCAGCAGGAGCGCGGACTCGGGGTCGTGATGATCACCCACGACCTGGGCGTGGTCGCCCGCGTGGCCCACGAGGTCCTGGTCATGTACGGCGGCCGGGCCGCCGAACAGGCCCCGGTCGACGAGCTCTTCGCCGACCCCGCCCACCCCTACACCCGGGGTCTGCTCGACTCGCTGCCCCGCCTCGACACCGGCGACGACGAACCGCTCCCCTTCATCCCCGGCTCCCCTCCGTCCCTCCTCGCACCCGCCCCCGGCTGCGCCTTCGCACCGCGCTGCCCGCTGGCCGCCGACCCCTGCACCGACGTACGGCCCGGCCTCGCGGCGTACGGGGACGCCGCCGGCCGCACGGTGGCCTGCCACTTCGCCGGGGCCCCCACCGCCCAGGAGGCGGCCCGATGACCGAGACCACCACCGCGGCCACCACCGGGACCGCACCCGGCACCGCCGCACCGCTGCTGTCCGTACGGGACCTGACCATGACCTTCCCCGGCCGGCGATCGGCGACCGGGCGCCGGGGGGCGCCCGTGCGCGCCGTCGACGGGGTCTCCTTCGACCTGGCGGCCGGGCGGACCCTCGGCCTGGTCGGTGAGTCGGGCTGCGGCAAGTCCACCACCGGACGGATGCTCGTACGGCTGCTGCAGCCCACCTCGGGCCGGGTCGTCCTCGACGGCCGGGACATCAGCCGGCTCTCCCAAGGGGCCCTGCGCCCGCTGCGGGGGAGCATCCAGATGGTCTTCCAGGACCCGCACTCCTCGCTGAACCCCCGCCAGACGGTGGCCCGGATCATCTCCGAACCGATGCTGGTGCAGGGCCGCAGCGCGGGGGACGCCCGGCGCCGGGCCTCCGAGCTCATGGAACTCGTCGGGCTGATCCCGGAACACATCGACCGCTACCCGCACGAGTTCTCCGGCGGCCAGGCCCAGCGCATCGGAATCGCCCGCGCACTGGCCACCAGCCCCCGGCTGATCGTCGCCGACGAGCCGGTGTCCGCGCTCGACGTCTCCGTCCAGGCGCAGATCGTCAACCTGATGGAGCGGCTGCGCGCCGAACTCGGCCTCGCCTACGTGTTCATCGCGCACGACCTGTCGGTGGTCAAACGGGTCAGCGACCGGGTCGCCGTGATGTACCTCGGCCGGATCGTCGAGATCGGGGACAAGGCGTCCCTCTACGCGAACCCCCAGCACCCGTACACCCGGGCGCTGTTGTCCGCCGTACCGCTGCCCGACCCGGCGGCGGAGCGGCGGCGGGAGCGGATCGTGCTGCTCGGCGACCCGCCGAGCCCGGCCGCTCCACCTCCGGGCTGCACCTTCCATCCGCGCTGCCCCAAGGCGCAGGAGGTCTGCCGAACGGAGCGGCCGCTGCTGCGGCTCGCCGCCTCGCGCCAGGTGGCCTGTCACTTCCCGGGTGACTGACGGGGATCACGGGAAGAAGGGGACCCGGGGCCGACACGATCGGCCCCGGGTCCTTGCGTTACCCGGTGTTCCCCCTGGTCTCCCGTAGCATCACGCACCAGAATTGATCTAGGGGCGGACATGACATCGAGCAGCGGTGGATTCGCGGCGAACGCCGCGTCCATCAACGGAAGTTCCCATCTCCTCGTGGAACTGGCGGGCCTGCTGTACGCGGGGCGGCCGGACGGCGAGCTGACCGTCATGGCCCGGGTGCCCCGTACGCACCAGGAGGTGTCCACGGCCCTGGACTCCTTCGCGCGGTTCGGCAACGACCAGTACCTGGACACCGTTTCGCTGCTGGCGGCGCTGGCCACCAAGCTCAAGGTGGCGGGCGGCGACTACGCGCAGACCGACCACGCCACGGAGGGGGCCTTCCGCTCGGTGCTCGACAACGGCCGGTTCATACCGGCCGAGGACAGGTGACCGTCCCATGACGTACCGCACCGAGGTCGAGTTCCTCGAACTGTGCAGCCCTCCCCTGATCGAACGCACCGCCCAGGAGTACCGCAGGCTCCACCTGCTCCTGGACTCGGCCGACCCCGCCTTCCTGAAGGCGACGCGCACCCAGTGGGTGAGCGAGGCCGAGGAGCTCTACGTCAAACGGCTGGGCGAGGCGGAGAAGCTGGCCACCGCCCTGTCGGGCGCCTTCCGCACCGTCCACGCGGCGCTCGTCGACTACGCCGAGGCCGTCGGCCGGGCGAAGGCACGCTTCGAGAGCGGCCTGTCGAGCGAGCGCGCCCTCTCCCGGGTCATGGCGCGGGTGGCGAGCCCGGTGACCGAGACCGCGCAGCGGGCCGAGCCGATGCGGCAGTGGGAGGACCTCCGCAAGCGCACCGGAGTCCTCGACTGGCTGGCGGAGATCACCGTCGACGTCGACGAGATCCGCGAGGAAGCGGAACAGCACTACAACAGTGCGAAGAACGCCTTCGGTGACGCCGACCGCATCGAACACGAAGCACGCACCACGTGCGTGACCGCACTCGGCAAGGCCCGGAAGGAACTGCCCGACTTCCGCGGCGACCTGCCCCACCCGTCGGTGCTCCTCGCCGGCATGCCCGCCCTGCGGCAGGAGGTGGGCGAGGCGGCGCACGACCCCAACGCCGTGCTGCCCGGCGGCGGCCCCCGCGTCGACGGCATCGCCGCGAACGTCGGCGGCGAGACGGTCTCCCCCAAGCTGCGGGAGATCCGGTCCCGGCTGGCCGGACTCCCGCCCGCCATGGACCAGAACGAGTGGCTGCCGTCGGACTCGGACGAGGACCGGCGCGAGTGGATCCGCGCCAACCGCGCGCACATCCGGGACGCGGCCGCGTACACGGGCCTGCCGGCCGACATGGTCGCGGGAATCGCCTGGAAGGAGGTTCAGGGCGACCCGAAGTGGGCCGACAACATCGCGGTGAACTACCGGCGCAACCAGTACGAGGTCTGGCCGGAGTTCCAGTGGGTGGCAGACAAGGTCGGCCTGTCGGGCGAGGCGGACCAGACGTCCATGGGGCCGATCGCCATCCAGCTCCGCCGCTCCGCAGAGGTGCTCGGCTACGACCCGGAACATCTCACGCGGGACCAGCGGGACGAGATCCAGAGGGCGACGCAGAACCCGTCGACGAACATCTACATCGCTGCCGAGTACCTGGCCCAGCTCAAGGCGGAGAGTTCGTTCGCGGACGTGCCCGCCGAGGAGATGACCCCTGCCCAGTACCAGGAACTGGCCGCCCGGTACAACGGCGGACCGGGCTGGCGTACGGACCAGGCGCAGGACTACGGTCGTGGCTTCGGCGCGAACATCGACAACGCGAGGCGGGCCCTGAATGACTGAGCGGCGGACAGCGGGAGCCACGCTCGCTCACGTGGTCACGGCAGCGTGGGCGACCGTGCTGGTGGGGTTGCACGCGGTGGCGGGGTTCTTCGTGCTCAACGCGGTGCTCACCGAGTCCGAAGGGTCCTGGGACCGTACGGTGACGGGCACCGTACGGCTGATGGCGGGGCTCGGGCTGATGGTGGAGCTGATGGCCCTCGCGGGGACGGCGGCCGGTGTCAACACGGGCCGGCTGCGGCGTTGGTGGTACGCGCCGGTGGCGGTGCTGGTGGTCATCGCCCTGGTGCGGATGGTGTTCGCCCCGCGGCCCTGACCGCCCCGCCGGCGGCGGGGCGGTCAGCGGGAGCGGGCGGGACACCCCCTAGCCCTGGCCGAGTTCGCGGAGGAAGAAGTCCAGTTCCAGCGCCATGATCTTCTCGCGGGTGCCGCCCGGCGTCATGTGGGTGACGCCGGGCAGGGCCAGCAACTGGTGGGGGCGGCCCGCGTCCGTCAGGGCCTGCGACAGCCGCAGGGTGTGCGAGGGGTGGACGTTGTCGTCGGCCAGGCCGGTGACCAGCAGCAGCGGCCGGGACAGCGTGGGGGCGTCGGGCAGGAGCGAGTCCCGCTCGTAGACCTCCGGGTGTTCCTGCGGCAGGCCCAGGTACCGCTCGGTGTACGCGGTGTCGTAGTGCCGGAAATCGGTGGGCGCGGCCCCGGCGGCCGCGGCGTGGAAGACGTCGGGGCGGCGCAGCACCGCCATCGCCGACAGGTAGCCGCCGTACGACCAGCCGCGGACGCCGACCCGGCCGAGGTCGAGGTCGCCGTGCCGGGCGGCCAGCGCGTGCAGCGCCGCGACCTGGTCGTCGAGGGTGACGTCGGAGAAGCCGCGGTACATGGCGTGGGTGTGGGCGGGGGAGACGTACGCGGTGCCGCGGTTGTCGACGGTCACCACCGCGAAGCCCTGGTCGGCCCACCACTGGCGGTGCTGCCAGCGGCGGGGGTCGGCGGTGATGTCCTGGGCGCCGGGGCCGCCGTAGCTGTCCATCAGGACGGGCAGCTTCCGCCCTGGGACGTGCCCGCGGGGCAGCACGAGCGCGGTGGGGATCGCATGCTCGGTGACCCGCTCCAGGACCGGGGAGACCCGGTAGGGCAGCGGCTGGGACAGGTCGGCGGGGCTCAACCGCCGCCCGTCGGGGGTGCGTACGGTGCGCCGGACGCCGTCGGCGTCGGCGGAGGTCAGCAGCAGGAAGCCGGCCGAGGCGGTCACGCCGTGGACGCCCGGCCCGTCCGCGAGCGGGGTCGTCTCCCCGGTGGCGGTGTCCAGCAGCAGCACCTGCTGCTCGGCCGGGTCGCGCAGCCCGGCCTCGATCAGCAGGCGGCCCTCGTGGACCCCGGCCACCCGGCGGACCTGGACGCCGTCGCCGGTGAGCGGGACCCCGTCCACGGCGAGGCCGCGGGCGGCGCCGTCGGGGGTGTCGGCCGCGGTCAGCATCCGCCCGTCGGGCAGGCGGGCCGGGGTGCCCGGGACCAGGGGGTCCACCCACTGCGGGTGCGTGGTGCGGGACAGCTCCGTGGTGCGGCCGGTGGCCGGGTCGGCGGAGAGCAGCAGCACGGTCTGCTGCAGCCGGTCCTGGACGGTGAGCAGGATCTCCCCGGCCGACTCCCAGCCCGCGTCGGAAACGTACGGAAAGGCCTCGGCGTCCCAGCCGATCCGTGTCCGGGTACCGTCCGGGCCGAGCACCCACAGCTGGACGTCGGCGTTGGGTCCGCCGGCCTCCGGGTAGGCGAAGTCCTCGGCCGGCAGCTCGGGGTGGGCGGGGTCGGCGAACCACCGGCGCTGGAGGGCGGATTCGTCGACGCGGGCGGCGAGCAGCGTGACGCCGTCGGGGGACCACCAGTGTCCCCGGGAGCGTCCGAGCTCCTCGGCGGCGGCGAATTCGGCCAGGCCCCAGCGGGCCCCGTCGTCGGGGCTGACCCGGCCGCCCGGGGCGACGTACAGGACGTCGTCGGCGACGTAGGCGGTGCGCGAGCCGTCGGCGTTGGGCCGCGGGTCGAGCGCGGGACCGGCGGCGGGGATCTCCCGGAGGGTTCCGGCACCGTCGGCGGCGACCTCGTAGAGCCGTCCGTACAGCGCGAAGGCGGCGCGCCGCCCGTCCCCGGAGAGGGCGTACGAGCCGATCCCGGAGGCCACGAGCCGGGTCCGCTCGCGCAGTCGGCGCTCGGCGGTGGGGAGGGGGCCGGGTTCGGGGCACAGCTCGCGGGGATCGGCAAGCCGGATCTCTGCGCCGGTGGTGGTATCGAGCACCCAGAGGCTGTCGAAGGCGTCGGCGGGTCCGGTGGACCGGAGGAACCAGAGCAGCCGGCCGTCGTCCCCGAAAGACAGTGCTCGCGGGGCGCCGTGGGTGAATCGGGCCGTGCTCGCGGAGAGCCTGAGGAAGTCATCCATGATCGTAGTGTGACATGTGCAATGTCACCGCCACTAGGCCGTTCGAGTGGTGACCCCAGGGGTGCGGGCTTAGCGTCGGGAGGGTGGACCCGAACGCTACGCCGAGCAGACGGACCGACGGCAACGACGGCACGGTCCGAGGAAGCGGCAACGGACTCGCCCTGTTCGTCATCGCGTCCTGCCAACTCATGGTGGTTCTCGACATCACGATCGTGAACATCGCGCTACCGCACATCCAGACCGCGCTGGACTTCTCCACCGAGAGCCTCTCCTGGGTCGTCAACGCCTACACCCTCGCCTTCGGTGGCCTGTTGCTCCTCGGCGGCCGCACCGGCGACATCCTCGGCCGCAAACGCGTTTTCATCTTCGGTGTCCTGCTCTTCGGCCTGGCCTCGCTCCTCGGCGGACTCGCTCAGAACGAGGGCCAGTTGATGACGGCACGGGCCCTCCAGGGCGTCGGCGGCGCCATCGCCTCGCCGACCTCCCTCGCGCTGATCACCACCACCTTCCGCGAAGGCCCCGCCCGCAACCGGGCGTTCGGCGTGTTCGCCGGGGTCTCGGCGGCCGGCGGCGCGATCGGGCTCCTCGCGGGCGGCATCCTCGTCGAGTGGCTCGACTGGCGCTGGGTCCTCTTCGTCAACGTCCCCATCGCGCTGGTGATCGCCGTGCTGGCCTGGAAGGTCCTGCGCGAGTCCGAACGCCACCCCGGCCACTTCGACCTCGCGGGCGCACTGCTGTCCACCCTGGGCATGGTCGCGCTCGTCTACGGCTTCATCCGGGCCTCCCAGGAGGGCTGGCGCGACCCGGTGACGCTCGGCTCCTTCGGCGCCGCCGTGGTCCTGTTGACGCTGTTCATCCTCAACGAGCGGCGATCGCCGCAGCCCATCACCCCGCTGCACATGTTCGCCGACCGCAACCGGGCCGGCACGTACGGGATCATGCTGATGCTCGCCTGCGCGATCTTCGGCATGTTCTTCTTCCTGACCCTCTTCGTGCAGATCGTGCTCGGCTTCAGCCCGATCCAGGCCGGACTCGCCTTCCTGCCGGTCAGCGCGGTGATCGCGGTGGGCGCGGGCCTGACCGCGAAACTGCTGCCGAAGTTCGGGCCCAAACCGTTCATGGTCTGCGGCGCGCTGTCCTCGGCGGTCGGGCTGGCCTGGCTGACCCAGATCGACGTCCATTCCACGTACCTCGGCAGCATCCTGGGCCCGATGCTGTTCTTCGCCCTCGGCATGGGCCTGCAGTTCGTCTCGCTGACGCTGATGGCCCTGTCCAACGTCCCCGACCGCGAGTCGGGAGCGGCGTCCGGACTGCTCAACACGATGCAGCAGGTGGGCGGCTCGCTCGGCCTGTCGATCCTGGTGACCGTCTACGGCACGGCCAGCCGCAACGAGGCCGAGGAGCAGGTGCCCGACTTCCTCGCCACGGCGGGTCCCGTGCAGAGGGCCTTCTTCGAACGCACCGGACAACTCCCCAAGCCGTGGGGCGACCAGGTGCTGACCTCGGGCATCAGCACCGCCTTCGTCGTGGCGGCCCTGTTCACCCTGGTCGGGGCGGCGATCGCGCTCTTCGTCATCCAGGTCCGCCCCTCCGACCTCGAACGCCTCCAGGGCAACCACAAACCGACGGCCGACCGCATCTGAGCCGCCGACCACCGGTGGGCGCGGGTGGGCACGGGTGCCGGGGAGCGAGTGCCCGGGAGCGGGAGCCGGGGAGCGAGTGCCGGGGCAACGGTGCCGGGCCGCGGGCTCAGGCCACCGGGACCCCGGTGACGCGGGACACGAAGCCGTTCAGGTTTCCCTCCATGCGGGCGAGGCGCTCGTCCAGGGTCAGCGACTCCTCCTGCCGGCCGGCGCGCAGCTTGGGCTGCCGCTTGCCGCGTACGTAGAGGGAGCAGGCCAGGTCCGCGCAGATGTACGTGCCGACCGTGTTCCCCTCGCGGCCGCGGGCGCCCGCCAGCGGCGCGGCGAGCAGGGTGACTCCGGAGGAGGCGTGGCCCGTCAGGCAGATCTGGCACAGGCTGGACTTCACCGCGCTGGTGCGGCCCACGGACGGTACGCGCAGGGAGATCCCCAGCGGTCCCTCCTCGCGGGGCACCACGAGATGGGCCCGCAGCGGGGCACCCGGGTCCACCCAGCCCAGGAAGTCCAGGTCCTCCCAGGGCGAATCGGCGAAGTCGAGCGGCAGGCGCATGCGTGCCGCCTCGCCCTTGGTGCAGTTCACGAAGGATGCCCGGATCTGTTTCTCACTGAGTGGTTCCACGGGCGTCGACCCTATGGCGCACCCGGCCGGCCCGCACCCCAATATCGGGCGCGGGCTGCCGGGCCCCGGCCGGAGGCGGGCTGCCGGGCGGTCGCTACCGGTCCAGGCGACGGACCCGGCAGCGCGCCGGGCCCTCCGTCCGCAGCGTGATCCCCGCCCTGACCGGGATCTCCGCGTCCAGCGCCTCGAACCCGTAGGTCCGCAGGATCATCGCCAGCGCGATCACCGACTCCAGCATCGAGAAGTGCTGCCCGATGCAGGCGCGCGGGCCGCCGCCGAAGGGGAACCACGCGTAGCGCGGCCGCCCGGCCTCCGCCTCCGGGGTGAAGCGGTCCGGGTCGAAGCGGTCCGGGTCCGGCCAGTGCTCGGGGTGGCGGTGCGTCACCCAGGGGGCCACGATCACGTCGGCACCCGCAGGGATCGTGCGCCCCCCGATCCGGGTGGCGGCGACGGCCTTGCGGCCGATGACCGGCGCGGCCGGGTACAGCCGCATGGCCTCCTTGACCACCCGCGAGAGGTACGGGAGCCGGTCCAGGTCGCTGGCCTGCGGCGGGCGGTCGCCCAGGACGGCGGTGATCTCCTCACGGGCGCGGTCCTGCTGCTCGGGGTGGCGGGCCAGCAGGTGCAGGGCGAAACAGAGGGAGGTGGCGGTCGTCTCGTGCCCGGCGAGCAGGAAGATCAGCACCTGGTCGCGGAGCTCGTCGGCGTCGAACTCCCCGTCGTCCGCGCTCCGGGCGGCGGCCAGCAGCGTCAGCAGGTCATCGCCGGTGCCGTCGGCAGCGGGGCCGCTCGCACCGGCCTGCCGCCGGCGCTGTCCTATGATCCGGTCGCAGACTCCGTACAGCTCGTCCATCGCGGCGGCGGCCCGCCGGTTGCCCGGAGTGGGCCAGTGCCGCGGGATGTTGGCGGGGGAGTACCCGCGGCGCAGCACGTACTCCGTGATGACCGGGAAGCAACGCGTCACGACGTCGGCGGCGGCCTCCACGTCGGTGCCGAACAGGATCCGGGTGACGGCGCGCAGGGCGAGGTGGGTCATCTCGTCGGAGACGTCGACGACGCCGTCCAGGGCCTCCTCCCAGGCGGCGATGACGGACGCGGTCTCGGCGGTGACCGCCCCCGCGTACCCGTCCACCCGGCGCCGTGTGAACAGCGGCTGGACGAGCCGGCGCTGGCGCAGGTAGTCCTCGTCCTGACTGGTCAGCAGGCCGTTGCCGAGCGAGTCCCGGACCTCCTGGTAGAAGGAGTTGTCCTTGCGGAAGTTGGCCGCCTCGGAGGCGAGCACCTGCTGTGCGCCCTCGGGGGAGAACACGCAGTACAGCTCGGCCCGCATCCCGGGTGGCCCGGCCGAGACCCGTACGACGTCACCGCGCTGCTGCTGCGCCCGCAGATAGGTGCCGAGCGAGTCCGACTTCAGGTCCTGGAGTGACCCCAGGAGCGGCGCCCCGGGAAACAGGGGAACCTCCTCGTCCGTGTCGACGACGCCTGCGTTCCTGCCGATTGCCATGCCGATGCCCGTCCCCTCGTTCCTGCCACGGAGCCCGATTCTGCCGCCCGCCCCCACCCCCTGGCGAGACCTCCGCCCCACCGGACCGAACCGCCGGGGCGGAGCCGCTCCGCACGGCGAAGGGCGGGCGCGGCCGTGCTGACGACGGCGGACCGTCCCGTCCGAGGCGGGGATCTCCTATTCGAGGCAGGGGTCCTCCAGTACCGGAATGCAGGGCGACAGGGCCCTCTCCGTGTCCTCGGTGACCCGCCCGCGGACCATGTGCAGGACACGGACCTCGTTCTCGCGGCCGGGGTCCTCGTCGTCGCGCACGTGCATCACCCCGTACGAACCGGGCGCCAGGCGGCCGACTTCGCGGAAGAACGCCAGGACCTCCGGGTCGCGGTGGTTGTGGAAGCCGCCGAGGTGGAGGAACAGCTCTCCGTTCATCCACCGCAGGTCGAGCAGACCGGGACCGGCGATCTCCCCGATCCGGGCGGTGACGGCCCCGGCGATCCGCCGGAGGCGGTCGTTGCCGAGGCCGCTTCCCCCGTCTTCGTCGTCGGCGTCGGCGCTCTCCTGGACGTTGATCCAGCCGTGGTACTCGAACACGTCGTCAGAGCACCCGCCGGTAGCGGAGTTCGGCGAGGGTGACATCGTCGTAGACGTCGTCCTGCGTCCCGCCGTCGGCCCCGTAGCCGGCCCGCTCGTAGAAGCGCCGGGCCCGCAGGTTGTCCCGGAGGACCCACAGGGCCGACGTCTCCACGCCCTGGCCCTTCATCGCGGCGTGGGCCGCGTCGAGAAGCCCGCGGCCGATGCCCGTGCCGATGCGGTCCGGCGCCACGTACAGGGCGTAGACCTCACCCACCCGCCCGGCGCCGGGGATCCCGCCCCGGGGCGGCCCGAAGCAGACCCACCCCACCGGGCCGCGGTCGCCGACCGCCACGAGGTCCCTGGACTCGCGCCCGGGGCGGTTGAACCACTGCCTCCGCCGGTCGGTGTCCTCCTCGACCGTCATCGCGTCCAGGTAGGACTGGGGAACGATGCCGGCGTACGCCGCCTGCCAGCCCCGGACCCGGATCGCCGAGACGGCCTCGATGTCGGCCTCGTCCATCTCACGCACGCGCACACGCACCATCGCGCCAAGGTAAGCCACGAGCGCCGCGCCGAACCACCGGTTACCGCCCGGGGGTCGAGGTGGGCTACGCCGGTTCGACGGGCAGCCACAGCTCGCAGGTCGCGGTGCTGAAGTCCGCCGCGCGGTCGAGGGTGGCGACGATCGAGGGGCCGGGCCTCAGGCGCCACGGGTTGGAGGGGAACCAGTCGGTCGCGGTCGCCGCCCAGGTCGTCTGCAGGGCCTGCGGATGCGGTCCGCTGGTACGGAAGACCGCCCACATCCCGGCCGGTACCTCGATGGTGTCGAGGCCGTCCGGGGCCGGCGTGTCCCCGCCGAGGGCGACTCCGTGCAGGTAGGTCAGTTCGCTGCCCTCCCCGGCGTCGGGATCGAGGTCGTCGGAGACCTGCAGCAGGCCGCCCGGTTCGGTGTCGCTCAGGGCCTTCAGCCGCGGGTGTTCCTCCGGCGGCAGTGAGGTGATGTGCTCCTGGATGTGCGGGTTGACGCCCTGGTGGACGAGCGGGACCCGGGCGGCGTGTCCGACGAGCCGGAACGCGGGTCGGCTGACGAGGCGGGTGTCCATGGGGATGCTCCCTTCGACGGTCAGGCGGAACCTGAGCTGCGGTTGTGTACGCAAGGGGCCGCCGCTGCGGCGTACGTCACCGGGCCCGGCGCCGTGGACCGCCCGGAAGGCGCGTCCGAACGCCTCGCTCGAGCCGTATCCGTGCCGGACCGCGATGCTCAGCAGATCCGCCCCACCACGGACCACGTCGGCGGCGGCAACGGTCATGCGCCGCCGCCGCACGTACTCGGACAGCGGCATGCCGGCCAAGGACGAGAACATCCGGCGCAGGTGGTACTCGGTGGTGCCGAGCGACGCTGCCAGTCCCTGGACGTCGGGCTCCTCGGCGAGGTGCTCCTCGACGAGATCGACCAGCCGGTTGAGCGCAGAGATCACGGGGCCTCCTTTCGACCGCAACCCTCGCAGCGGCCGGCCCCGCCGCACCCGACCGCCGCGAACCGATCCGATCAGGTCGGCCGGACACCCCTCAGCGGGCCAGCGAAGCGAAGGTGGCGGCCGCCACGGCTGCGCCCGTCGTGGTGCCCGCCAGGACCTGGGCGAGGGTGTGGTCGCGCAGCACCACGCGGGACCAGCCGACGACGGCGACCACGGGACAGGCCAGGAGCACCCAGGGCCCGTGGACCATGGCGAGCATGGCCACGCTCCCGGCGGACACGCCGCGTGGACGCTGATCTTCCACGCGGGGGTCACGGCGAGCAGGGCCGCCAGGGTGACCAGCATCGCCGCGACCAGCGCGGTCATCGTCCGGGGAGCGCCCAGGGCCCACAGCAGCAGGGTGCCGGTGGCGACCGAGGCGCCGGCGAAGGACATCACGAGGATCCGCTGCGGCCGCGGGCCGACGTGCCGGTCGGCCCAACGGCCGTGGCGGATGCCGTACTTGATGAAGGCCAGCGGAATGCCCGCGCCGAACAGGCAGCCGAGGAGGCCCCACCCGACCCCGGCGAGACGGTCGGTGTGCCAGCCGACGAGGAGGCTGTCGGCGATGATCCAGTTCTTGGGATCGAGCCCGTCGGTAACCAGTCGGGCCGTCCGGACCGTCCGGGCCGCCCGGGACACACCGGAAGGGGCGATCGTGGTCGTCACGCCGTTCCTCCGGCCGGTCGAGTAGGGAGAAGCGGTTTCAACCCTGCGGTCAGTCGCCCCGACCCCGGACGATCCGGTGCTGAGGATCTGGCTAGGAGACGCTGTCGAGGATGCTGCCGACCGTTTCCGTGATCCGGTGCCGCCACTTGTGGCGGCGGTTGCAGTACTGGCGCGGGAACCAGCGCCGTTCCTGCGGAATCGGCTGGTTGCACCATTTGCACAGCACCGTGCGGCCCCTGCTCGCGAAGTCCCCCATGCCGGTGACCCTATCGGTCGGCTCCGGGGCTCGTGACGGGCGGTACGGTCCGGCCCGGGTCAGCGCGGGGATTCGACCAGGCCGGTCGCGATGAGTTCCTTGGTGCGGGTGACTGCTTCGGCGATCTCGGGGTGGCGGCCCGCGGGCGGGAAGAAGTCGACCGCGCCGACCGCGCCGTGGTTCGCCCACAGGCAGGTGGTCATGGGAAAGGTCTGCCAGACGTTCTTCTGGCAGGTGATGGCGGCCGTCGTGGTGGTGACCGTCTTCGCCTCGCCGACCAGGGTGCGTTCGTCGTCCTCCGCCAAGGACGTGCTGTAGACGGTCTTGACGGTCTTGAGCGGGTCGGGAACGGCCCCGTAGAGGTCGTACTCGGCCGCGATGTGCGGCGCCGTCACCGTCCGCCCTCCGACGGCAAGACTGATCCGGTCCGGCCCGTGGCAGACGTAGTCCTCGGAGTCCTGCTCTCCCTTGTGCGCGGGCAGGGACTCGTCCTTGTGGGCACTGAGCCCGTACCGCGTCGAGCCGCGTTTGCGGTCACACGTCATGTTCTGGACCGTCGGCACCCGGGGCTTGTCGTACCGGATCCCGGTGTCCTTGCCGAGCAGCTCTGCCTTCGGCTGCGCCTCCGTCCCCGGCTTCGGACCCGATGCGTCACCGCCGCACCCCGCCAGCAGCAGTGCCAGTCCCACGGCCCCTGCTGCACCCTTCCCACCGCGCACGTCCGCGCCCCCTCGCTGCTCGCGCCGTCTGATGATCGACTTCGGAACCATAGGCGAGCAATGTCGGTTGGCTGGAATCCGGCGTTTCTGTGCACTTCGTGCCCAAACGCCGGGTGCGAGCGCGAAGGGCCGTCGCCGGTGTCTCCGCGGGGCGGAGACACCGGCGACGGCCCACAGACGGCCCAGGAGGACGGGAAAGCGTCCTGACCTGCGGCGTACTTAAATGTCGCGGAAGATCTCGATCTGGGCGCCCACCGAGTTGAGGCGCTCGGCCAGTTCCTCGTAGCCGCGGTTGATCACGTAGACGTTGCGCAGCACCGAGGTGCCCTCGGCGGCCATCATCGCGAGGAGCACGACCACCGCCGGGCGCAGGGCCGGCGGGCACATCATCTCCGCCGCGCGCCAGCGGGTGGGGCCCTCGACCAGGACGCGGTGGGGGTCCAGCAGCTGGAGGCGACCGCCCAGGCGGTTCAGGTCCGTCAGGTAGATGGCGCGGTTGTCGTACACCCAGTCGTGGATGAGGGTCTGGCCCTGGGCGACGGCGGCGATGGCCGCGAAGAAGGGGACGTTGTCGATGTTCAGCCCCGGGAAGGGCATCGGGTGGATCTTGTCGATCGGCGCCTCGAGCTTCGAGGGGCGGACCGTCAGGTCCACGAGCCGGGTGCGGCCGTTGTCCGCCGTGTACTCCGCCGAGCGGTCGTGGTCCAGGCCCATCTCCTCCAGGACCGCGAGCTCGATCTCCATGAACTCGATCGGCACCCGGCGGATCGTCAGCTCCGACTCCGTGACGACCGCGGCGGCGAGCAGGCTCATCGCCTCGACCGGGTCCTCGGAGGGGGAGTAGTCGACGTCCACGTCGATGTTCGGGATGCCGTGGACGGTGAGCGTGGTGGTACCGACGCCCTCGACCTTGACGCCCAGCGCCTCCAGGAAGAAGCACAGGTCCTGGACCATGTAGTTGGAGGAGGCGTTGCGGATGACGGTCACGCCGTCGTGCCGGGCGGCCGCCAGCAGCGCGTTCTCGGTGACGGTGTCCCCGCGCTCGGTCAGCACGATCGGGCGGTCGGGGGAGACCCCGGTCGCGACCTTCGCGTGGTAGATGCCCTCGGTCGCGGTGATGTCCAGGCCGAAGCGGCGCAGGGCGATCATGTGCGGCTCGATGGTGCGGGTGCCGAGGTCGCAGCCACCGGCGTAGGGCAGGCGGAAGGTCTCCATCCGGTGCAGCAGGGGGCCCAGGAACATGATGATGCTCCGGGTCCGGCGGGCCGCGTCCGCGTCCATGGCCTCCATGTCGAGGCGGGCCGGCGGGATCAGCTCCAGGTCCACGCCGTCGTTGATCCAGCGGCTGCGGACGCCGATGGAGTTCAGGACCTCCAGGAGGCGGTAGACCTCCTCGATGCGGGCCACCCGGCGCAGCACGGTGCGGCCCTTGTTGAGCAGCGAGGCGCAGAGCAGGGCGACGCACGCGTTCTTGCTCGTCTTGACGTCGATGGCGCCGGACAGGCGCCGGCCGCCGACTACGCGCAGGTGCATCGGGCCGGCGTAGCCCAGGGAGACGATCTCGCTGTCGAGGGCTTCACCGATGCGGGCGATCATCTCAAGACTGATGTTCTGGTTGCCGCGCTCGATCCGGTTCACTGCACTCTGGCTGGTGCCGAGGGCTTCCGCGAGCTGACTCTGTGTCCAGCCCCGGTGTTGCCGGGCGTCACGGATGAGCTTGCCGATGCGTACGAGGTAGTCGTCTGCCATGGGGGCACCGTATCTCAGATATGAGATGACTCCTGCGCCGGGTGTGGCAGATGGGTGTGTCGACCGGCGTGTCGGGCGTGCGGGGCGGTGCCGCCCCGAGGGTTACTGTCCGTCAGTTCCCATGGCCGGGCCGCCGTGTCCGTGGTGCTCGACGATCCGCCCCAGCAGGCGGGTGAGCTGCTCGCGCTCCCCCGCCGACAGGGGGGCCAGGAGTTCGCTCTGGGCCGCGTCGAGGAGCTGCTCCAGCCTGCGCAGCCGCCGCCGGCCGAGCGGGGTGAGGGTGATGACGTTGCGCCGGCGGTCCTCGGTATCCGGGGCGCGCTCGACCAGTTCGCGCCCGGCGAGTTCGTTGATGACGGCGACCAGGTCGCTGCGGTGGATGCCGGTGCGGTCGCTCAGTGCGGCCTGGCTCGCCGGCCCGGACTCTTCGAGGGCGACCAGGGCCGCATAGTGCCATTTATGGGCATCTGCCCGACCCAGGGCCTCGGTCACCAGGCGCTGTGCGTGGGTGGACGCCTGCCCCATGAGCCGGCTGGGCAGTTCGCGCAGTCGTGCGGGGACGGTCGCGCCCCCGTTCTCTCCCGTGGTCATGCGGTGATGTTACGCGCTTGCGTTGGTGTCACTAACGGTCTAGCTTCGTTGGCGCCACTAACGTTAGCCGCACCAATGATTGCGGAAAAGGTCTCCCAGGGCCACGATCGACGTACTCGGCTCGACGATGTACTACGAGGACCGGGGCGAGGGCACTGCCTTCGTCTTCCTGCACGGCAATCCCACCTCCTCCCCTCTCTGGCGGCACGTGCTGCCCCGGATCGAAGGCCCGGTCCGGGTCCCGGCCCCCGACCTCATCGGCATGGGCCGATCCGGAAAGCCGGGCGGGGAGTACGCCTTCGCCGACCACGCCCGCTACCTGGACGCGTGGTTCGACGCGGCCGGGCTCGACGAGGTGGTGCTGGTAGGTCAGGACTGGGGCGGCGCGCTCGCCTTCGACCGAGCCGCCCGCCACCCCGGGCGGGTGCGCGGCATCGCTTTCATGGAGACGATCGTGCGCCCGAAGGGGTGGGTGCCCAAACTCCTGCTCACCTTCGACGGCTCGCCGGCCCTGATGGTCGGTGCGGAGGCGGCCGCCTGGTGCGAGCGGAACATCTCGGCACTGGAGAGCGAGTACTGCGGGGCCGCGGCCCACCTCTGCCCGGAGGACCGGCCCGAGGAGATCGCCGCCGCCGTCAACGCCTGGGCCGCCCGCCACGCCCTCGCCGGGTGAGGCGCGCAGCCGCCGGCCGGGCGCCGGCCGGGCCTCGGCTGCAGCTCGGGCCGCCTCGACGTCCGCCGAGCCGCGCCGGCTCCGGCCCGTCCGCGGGGAGGCCGGGGCCCCGACCCGGAACTCCGGCGGCCACGGGTCCCCCGCGGGTCACGGGGACCGCCGGATCCCCGGCGGCCGCGCCGCGCCCGTTCTCGCGTACGAGCGCGGTGACCCGCCGGTCCGGGATCCGGGTGGGGCGGTGCTCCCCTCCGGCGCCGCCCCGCCGGACGACCTTGCGGACGCCCCGCCGAGCGCCGCGCCAACCAGCAGTGGGCTCGTGCGGGACGGCGTCCTTTCGTCCGGCCCTCCCCCCGGTGGGCCGGAGGCATCCTGACAGAAGACATGAACGCGTTGAATGCCGGGCCGCCGCGCGCCCCGCCGCACCGGCCACCCCTCACGCGAGCGGGTTCGGGGCGCGCGAAAGCACCCTCCTGGCCCGCCGCCCCTCCGGGCGCGGGTGTCCTTTGACGCTGAAGTTAGTCGCCGGGGTCGCGCTGACCTGCCACGACTAAGTTGGTTGGCAAACGATCACGTGGGATCGGTCGCGGCGTTGGCGGTTACGTCGGCTGGTCAGTCCCAGTCGGACGCCGGCTGATCGACTCGGCCGCCTGTGTGTGGTGTGGGGATGTAGCCCTTCGCGCCGTCGGGCAGGTCGGCGACACACGCCGACGAGCAGGCGCTGACCAGCAAAGGAAGCACGTCGGTGGCAACGCGTAGCGAAATCCACACCTGATGGAGTCCGCCCTGTGCGATCTGATGGTTGCAGACACTGCAGCGATGGATGGCGGTGACGCCCCAACGCCGGGGATCCAGGTTCGCCAGATCGAGGTCCGCGACGGAGCCCTGGGCAGGCTGAAGCCTGGGGAAGGGCGGCCGCAGCTTCTCGTTGCCGAACAACGCGCGCGTGCTCACTGTGCTGCGGGTCAGCTTCCGGCATCGCGTGATCTCGTAGGGGAACCAGTGCAGCCGGTAGGAGGTGTAGGGGGTGAACTCCTCCAGGCTGGTCATGGATCCGATCTCGGGCGGGATGCGGACCAAGTTGCTGCCGTAGAGCACCAGGTGTTTGACCGCCGTCAGCCTGGCGATGCTCGGCGGCAGGGTGATGACCTGCCGCCTCTCTTCTGGGCTCAGCTCGGTGAGGGGACGGAACTCTTCGCGCCCGTCGGCGATGGCCTCATCGACCAGCTCCAGCAGGTGCTGCCAGCCCGGGGCGGAGGTGTCCTGTCGTTCGGTGTGGAACCCGACGCGGGCTCGCGGTTGCGGCCTGGACTGGTCGAAGCACGAGCACGCGTCCTGGCGGGGCCCCCGCCGCTCCGGGGCTGGATCTGATGTGTCGCCCCAGCGGTTCACGTAGAGCCTTGGTTCTTCCTCGTCCGTCATGGAACCAAGATACGGAGGGTGCTGAGGGACGCTTCAGCGTGCGCGGGGAAGCTGACGTTATTGATGGGGAATTGCGTGACGTTCCACACGCGGACGGGACCGGAAGTAGACGTTGATCGAGGAGTAGGACACGGAGACGTCGTGGTCGTCCATCAGCCGGTTCCAGATCTCTCGGAGATCGAGGAGTTGGGCGAGCATGGAGTCCATCAGGGTTCGTGTTGAGTCATTGATCGCGGGGGCGGGCCGTCTGGCCGGCTGCCCCGTCTTGGGACCTTTCCGGGACCTGTAGGTGCTCGGCGCCGGCATTTCCAGGATGGTGCGGATGGTCTGGGACGGCAGCTGGTGGCGCCTGGACAGGTCGCGGATGGTCGCGGTCCCGGACTGGGCAGTCTCGCGGATGCGGAGGGCCAGGTCCGGGCGGTCGGCCAAGGGGACAGTGCTGGGGTAGCGGACGTTCGGCTTGTTGCGTCGTCGTGGCGATGAGACATCGGCCAGAGCACGTTCGAGCGAGCGTCTGGGGCGGCCGGAGACTGCTGCGAGGCGGGAAAGACTGGGTTTGCCGAACCAGAACGGTGGGCCGCAGAGGAAACGGTGCAGGTAGCTGGGCTTGAGGTGGTTGGCGCGAGCCAGGCGTCGAATGTAGGAGTCGGTTGTCTCTCCGAGCCGCGGCGCAACCCGGATCGGAAGCAGGGCAGGTCGGTCTGTCGGCATGAGGCTCACCTTCGGGCCGTCTTCTTGGCCGGGGACGTTGTCGCGGTCTCCGCGGCGTGGTCCAGGGGGATCGCATCGATCGCTTCCTTCGTCACGCGCTCGGTGCCGTTGAGGATTGCGTCGATCGCGGCGCCGCGGATCGCGTGAGACAACGCTCCGATCATGCCGTCGGCCCGGTTGTGGAGGTATCGGTCCAGCTTGACCAGGCTTCCCGGCAGGTGTTCGTGCAGGAGCAAGGTCTCTTCCAAGGTCGCGACCAGCCTCTTCCATTCGTCTCCGTAAGGAAACGGGCGGGTAGGAACGAGGGTGAACCGGCCCGCGATCTGGGCGCCCCGCGTGCCGGCCAGGAGTTCGCTGGTCTCCAAGCCGATGCCGGCGTAAACGAACGTTGCGGGGATGCGCTCCGAGAAGTACTTCAGGGTGTCGGACACTTCTCCTCCGGCCCGTGTGGCCTGCGAGACATTGTGGATCTCGTCGACGAGCACGAGGCCGGTGCGAGTGTCGGTGCAGACGCCGACCACTGCCTCGATGATGTCCGTCATGTTCGAGCGGCCTCGGACGGGAAGGCCGAGGAAGCGGGCGAACTCAGCGGCGACCATGCGGGCGGTCGCCGCGGGTGGGACGGTGATGTAGAGAACCGGGATGCGGTCGGCGATGTTCGGGTGCCGGGCCCGGTCGAGGAGTTCGTGGGATCGTCCCAGCTGGGTGATGGCGCTGGTCTTGCCCGTGCCGGGAAGCCCGGAGACCATCAGGCCGCGGCGAGCGCTGATCGCGTGCCGATTGAGCAGGACCAGCCTGCGGCCGCAGATCACTGTCTTCTCGACGAACGAGGTGGCGACCGTAAGCATGCGTGCGTGATGGCCGAGCCGATCGTCGTCGTATAGGTCCCGGGCGGTGGGAGAGAGCTGTTCCAGTTGGCTGGGACGCAAGAGGGCTGGGGGCTCGGGGGAGTTGTCGATGAACCTCCGCCATCCGTTCAACGTGGTGAGCTGCCGGTTGGCCTCGGCGTCGACCTCCAGCAACGCGGTGTGCCGGGCCGCTGATTCTGTGGTGGTCACGAGCGCCTCCAAGGATTGGCGAGCGGGTCGAACAAGCCCAGTGGGATGACCTTGGCAAGGCCGGAGTCCGCATCGCCCTCCGGCGGCAACTCGGTGACCGGCGGGTCAGGAATCGAGCGGTCGGTCGTGGTGGCCCGGGTTCTGGCAGCGACGCGGCGGTCTCGCCGGGAAGCCCTCGCCGATCGGGCGCTCTCCTCTGCGGGACCGCCGTGGGCTCGCCGTAGAAGAGCATCAGCGACATCGGCGATCTGTTCCTCGGTGCCGCCGGGGACCTGTTCGCGGGCGTGGTCCCAGGCCATCTCGCCGAACGGGACGCCGACGCGGTGCAGGTGCTTCCAGAACACCGTGATCCATCGGGCTGGCTCGCTGCGGCGGTCGCGTACCCAGATGCGGGAGACGTCGTAGGGGTCGTAGTGGATCTCCCATAACCCCTTTTTCGCCGCCACCCCGGAGTGCTGACGGCGCAAGGGAGTCAACTCGCGAGCGTCATAGGTGCGGTGGTTGATCCGGATGCCGTAGGCGTTGATCGCCTGCCACCGTTCGGGCAGCAACTCGATGTAGTCCTCGCCGCTGAGCGGAGCCGGAACGTAGCCGCACGACTCCAGCAGCGTCGCGTACTTCTCGTTTGGCGAGAACGCCCGCTTCGGGGAGTCCGGGTCCCGCAATGCATCGTGCGGACGGTTCTGCCAGATGGCGACGGTCCACTCCTCCAACAAACTCTGCAGCTCGGGAAGGGACCACAGCGGCCCGTTCTCCAGCCCCCGGCCCCGACGGTCCACCGACCGGCCGGTGTATCCCGCGACGAACTGCGCGAACAGCGTCGCCACCGACCCCAGCGTCTTCTCGATCGCGCCCTTCTCGAAGGGTGATGCCTTGTGAGTCGGCTGAAGACTGATGCCCAGGTAGCGACAAGAGGCACGGAAGTTGTTCGAGATGAAGACCTTCCCGTGGTCGCAGACGATCGTGTCCGGCACGATCACCGGCTTCGCAGCCGCGTGCTCCAGCCGCTCGTCCAAAGCCAGCAGACGCCGGTGTGGCATCGCCGACCTCGACATCCGAAGGGCCTCCGACCAGCCAGGACGCATCGCCTCTGGGGTGATGCTCCGGGCCAGGAGAGCAGAAGCGTCGGCCGCCTTCGTCGTCGGTCGCAGCACCACAGCGGCCAGTGACCTGGTCGCCAGGTCGATCATGGCTGTCAACTCGACCTTCTCGGCAATCCCGTCGTCCAGCCGCACCAGGACATCCAGCGGAGTGGAGTCGATCTGCATCCATTCCCCTGGCGCGCAGGCGGGCACCTCCCCGAACGGACCAGCCGGACGCGCGTTCACCGAACGGCGCGTGGTCGCCGAGCCTGTGGCGTGGGTGCCGGCCGCCAGCCTGTCGAACAGCCGGTAGAGCGTGCGCTCGGACGGCACCTCGACACCTTCTGCGTCGTCGCGTGCATTCAGGATCTGTGTCGCCCGCCAGACCACGAAGCCGATCGTCTTCGACGACGCCTCGGCGGTTTCCTCGATCGCCTCTCGCATCGCCTCGACCACCGCCGGGTCGACCCGGCCGAACGATGGCATCTTTTGGCCGACCGGCCATCGGCCAGTCCCACCAGCCCGTCGCGCTGGTAGCGCTGGCGCCGCTGCTTGACGCCGTTGGCCGTCATCGCGTGCCCGGCCACCGTCAGCTCGGCAGCCTTGGCCCGCTCCCGCTGAGCCAGCGAGTTCCGAGCCGGATCGAACTCCGGCCGTGGCGCCGTCCCCACAGGCGCATCCGGCGGCAAGCCGTCCAGGACCTCCAGAATGTGCCTCTCCCACCAGCGGGCCTGATCAGCGGCGATCTCCGGGAATTCCGCGATCCTGCCCGTCGGAGGCACCCGTCGCCCATTCCCCGTCACCGTCCACCTCCATCCGCCAGGCGCACGATGGTGGACGGCCCCAGCAACTCGACCGACAGTCCCTCGGCGGCCACTTCCTGGAGCCCGAGGAGATGGAACAAGGTGGGCAGCGTCTCAAGCCGGTCGCCGGCAGCATCAGCCCCGACCATCAGTGGGACCGGACCCGAGAGGGTTGCCCGGAGCCGGTCCGCGACCGGTCCATGCAGGCACCGCGGATGCCGGTAGCGCGACAGCCACCGCACATTCGCCAGGAGCACCGCCTCGGGCACCCCGACCCGCTCGAAGGCCCATCCCGCCTGGCGGCAGGCCAGGCGGGTGACCTCGAACGCCTCCGCGTCCTTCGGCTCGATCCGCTCATCGGCGCGGACGTCGACGACCACCGCCGAACCGTCCGCGCGGCGTACGAAGTAGTCCGGAGCGTGCCGACGCTCACGCTCGCCGTCGCGCCAGTGCAGCCAGCACGGCTGCGAAGCGATCCCCACGACCTCAGGATCGAAGTCCATCAGCAGGAGCCGGTCCCGCTCCAGCCATGACTCGAACCCGACGTGCTGGCCGGTCGTCGCAGCCCAGTACCAGCCCGAGAAGTGACGCGCACCACGCGACCACCGGAACGGCCGCGCCGCAGCCACATCCTCGAACCGGGCCGTCGCGCAGTCCAGCAGCGGACGCCGCCGACGCTCGCGCACGGCATCCATGTACGACAGCTCGACGTACGGATCCGCACTATTCACCCCGACCGGTACGGCCACCCAGCACCCCCAGCACGTCACCTCGTACGACTAGGTTCAATGGCAAGGAAGCCGAAACGACTGGGTTCGCTGTCAAACGCCTCGATTGGATGACCAGCGGTCAGGGGGTGCGTGCCTCGTCGTCGCAGCCGGACATGTACTAGAGTTATCTCGACATCGAGATATCTGCCGAAGGCGTACCGCAGCCGCCCCCGCTGGTAAGGGTTACCTAACTTAGCCTGACCTTAGCGGATTGGCCAAGGGGCGTGGCGGCAGGATGCGGTAAACGCGCGAAATTCATGCATGAAGGAGACTGTCGTGTCGGCGAACAGCTTCGACGCCCGCAGCACGCTGCAGGTGGGCGACGAGTCGTACGAGATCTTCCGGCTGGACAAGGTCGAGGGCTCCGCCCGCCTGCCCTACAGCCTGAAGGTGCTGCTGGAGAACCTGCTCCGCACCGAGGACGGCGCGAACATCACCGCCGACCACATCCGGGCGCTCGGCGGCTGGGACTCCCAGGCCCAGCCCAGCCAGGAGATCCAGTTCACGCCGGCCCGCGTGATCATGCAGGACTTCACCGGCGTCCCCTGCGTCGTGGACCTCGCCACCATGCGTGAGGCCGTGAAGGCTCTCGGCGGCGACCCGGCGAAGATCAACCCGCTCTCGCCCGCCGAGATGGTCATCGACCACTCGGTCATCGCCGACAAGTTCGGCACGAAGGACGCCTTCGCGCAGAACGTCGAGCTGGAGTACGGCCGCAACAAGGAGCGCTACCAGTTCCTGCGCTGGGGCCAGACCGCCTTCGACGACTTCAAGGTCGTCCCCCCGGGCACCGGCATCGTCCACCAGGTCAACATCGAGCACCTGGCCCGCACGGTCATGGTCCGAAACGGCCAGGCCTACCCCGACACCCTCGTCGGCACCGACTCGCACACCACCATGGTCAACGGCCTCGGCGTGCTGGGCTGGGGCGTCGGCGGCATCGAGGCCGAGGCCGCGATGCTCGGCCAGCCGGTCTCCATGCTGATCCCGCGCGTCGTCGGCTTCAAGCTGACCGGCGAGCTGCCCACCGGCACCACCGCCACCGACCTGGTGCTCACCATCACCGAGATGCTGCGCAAGCACGGCGTCGTCGGCAAGTTCGTCGAGTTCTACGGCGAGGGCGTCGCCGCCACCTCGCTGGCCAACCGCGCCACCATCGGCAACATGTCGCCGGAGTTCGGCTCCACCGCCGCGATCTTCCCGATCGACGGCGAGACCCTGAAGTACCTGCGTCTCACCGGCCGCTCCGAGCAGCAGGTCGCGCTCGTCGAGGCGTACGCCAAGGAGCAGGGCCTGTGGCTGGACCCGGCCGCCGAGCCGGACTTCTCCGAGAAGCTGGAGCTCGACCTCTCCACGGTCGTCCCCTCCATCGCCGGCCCGAAGCGCCCGCAGGACCGCATCGTCCTCGCGAACGCCGCCCAGCAGTTCGCCCAGGACGTGCGCAACTACGTCGACGACGTGGACGAGGCGGGCAAGGAGTCCTTCCCGGCCTCCGACGCCCCGGCGAACCACCCGAACGGCAGCCCCTCGAAGCCCACCCTGGTCACCCTGGCCGACGGCTCCTCCTTCGAGATCGACCACGGCGCCGTCACCGTCGCCGCGATCACCTCCTGCACCAACACCTCGAACCCCTACGTCATGGTCGCCGCGGCGCTCGTGGCGAAGAAGGCGGTCGAGAAGGGCCTGACCCGCAAGCCGTGGGTCAAGACCACCCTGGCCCCGGGCTCGAAGGTCGTCACCGACTACTTCGACAAGGCCGGCCTGACCCCGTACCTCGACAAGATGGGCTTCAACCTCGTCGGGTACGGCTGCACCACCTGCATCGGCAACTCCGGTCCGCTGGACGAGGAGATCTCGAAGGCGATCAACGAGCACGACCTCGCGGTCACCTCGGTGCTCTCCGGCAACCGCAACTTCGAGGGCCGGATCAACCCCGACGTCAAGATGAACTACCTGGCCTCCCCGCCGCTGGTCGTCGCGTACGCCATCGCGGGCTCCATGAAGGTGGACATCACCACCGAGGCCATCGGCATCGACACCGAGGGCAACCCGGTCTACCTCAAGGACATCTGGCCCTCCGAGGCCGAGGTGAACGACGTCGTGGCGAACGCCATCGGCGAGGACATGTTCAGCAAGTCCTACAGCGACGTCTTCGCGGGCGACGCCCAGTGGCAGGCGCTGTCGATCCCGACCGGCAACACCTTCGAGTGGGACCCGCAGTCCACCTACGTCCGCAAGCCCCCCTACTTCGAGGGCATGACGATGGAGACCACCCCGGTCTCCGACATCGCCGGCGCCCGCGTGCTGGCGAAGCTGGGCGACTCGGTCACCACCGACCACATCTCCCCGGCCGGTGCGATCAAGGCCGACACCCCGGCCGGCAAGTACCTCACCGAGCACGGCGTCGAGCGCCGCGACTTCAACTCGTACGGTTCCCGCCGCGGCAACCACGAGGTCATGATCCGCGGTACCTTCGCCAACATCCGCCTGCGCAACCAGATCGCGCCGGGCACCGAGGGCGGCTTCACCCGCGACTTCACCGTCGAGGGCGGCCCGGTCTCCTTCATCTACGACGCCTCGCAGAACTACCAGGCCGCCGGCATCCCGCTGGTCATCCTGGCCGGCAAGGAGTACGGCTCCGGCTCGTCCCGCGACTGGGCGGCCAAGGGCACCGCGCTGCTCGGCGTCAAGGCCGTCATCGCCGAGTCCTACGAGCGCATCCACCGCTCCAACCTGATCGGCATGGGCGTCCTGCCCCTGCAGTTCCCCGAGGGCGCGACCGCGGCCTCGCTGGGCCTCACCGGCGAGGAGAGCTTCTCCTTCACCGGTGTGGAGGAGCTGAACAACGGCACCACCCCGCGCACCGTCAAGGTCACCACGGACACCGGTGTGGAGTTCGACGCGGTCGTGCGCATCGACACGCCGGGTGAGGCCGACTACTACCGCAACGGCGGCATCATGCAGTACGTCCTGCGGAACCTCATCCGCGGCTAAGGGCGCGCCAGGCGGAGCGATCCGCCGTCTGTCGGCACCATAGGGCCGTACCCCCGACGAGGGGGTGCGGCCCTTGTCGCTTTGCGCGGCGGCGGTCCCGGATGACGGACAGGTCTCAACTCGGAAAAGCCGGGAACGATCCTTGTGCACGATCTTGCTCAGTCGAGCGGAAGTGGACTATACCTGTGCCCGTCCGGGCCACTGTGTGACGAGCGGCCCCGGGCCGGGGGATGCCGGGGGGACCTGCGGTGATGCCCGCATGCACGGTAACTGCCGCGATTTCCGGCCTCCTTCACACTTCTGACGAAGGCGAGGACATGAGCATGGGATCCACTGGTGAGGGCCTCGGCCGCCGTGATCTGATCAAGCGTTCCGCAGCGCTCGGACCGATCAGCGTGCCGACGATGAGCTTCCTGTCCGCCTGCGCCTCCGGCGGTGGGGACACGACGAAGGGTCCCGACAAGGCGGCCGTCTCCAAGGAGAACCCCTTCGGCGTCGCGAAGGGGGGCACGATGGACGTCGTCGTCTTCAAGGGCGGCTTCGGCGACGACTACGCGAAGGCCTGGGAGGCCGCTTTCGACAAGAAGTGGGGCACGACCAGCTCCCACCTCGGCACCCAGGAGATCACCGGCAAGCTCCAGACCCGGTTCAACGGCGGCAACCCGCCGGACGTCGTCGACAACTCCGGCGCCCAGAGGATCAAGCTGGACGTGCTCTTCAAGAGCAACCAGCTCGCCGACCTCACCCCCGTGCTCGACGCCCCCTCGCTCGACGACCCGAGCAAGAAGGTCCGTGACACGCTCATCGCGGGCACCATCGAACAGGGCACGCAGGGCGGCAAGTTCGTGTCGCTGAACTACGTCTACACCGTCTACGGCTTCTGGTACTCCGGGAAGCTCTTCAAGGAGAAGGGCTGGACGCCCCCCAGGACCTGGGACGAGTTCCTCGCGGTCTGCGCCAAGGCCAAGGAGGCCGGCCTCGGCGGCCTCGCCCACCAGGGCAAGTACCCGTACTACATCAACGTCGTCATCATGGACCTGATCGCCAAGAAGGGCGGTCTGGAGGCCATGAAGGCCATCGACAACCTGGAGCCGAACGCCTTCGAGGGCAGCGCGGCCGCCCTCGCCGCCGTCGAGGCGGTCTACGAGGTGGTCGAGAAGGACCTGCTCCTGCCCGGCACGAACGGCCTGACCCACACCGAGTCCCAGACCGCCTGGAACCAGTACAAGGCGGCCTTCATCCCGTCCGGCTCCTGGCTGGAGAACGAGCAGCTCAAGCAGACGCCCGACGACTTCGACATGCAGTTCCTGCCGGTCCCGGTGCTCGCCGACAGCAAGCTGCCCTTCGAGGCCATCCGGGCCGGCGCCGGCGAGCCCTTCATCGTCCCCGAGAAGGCCGCCAACAAGCCCGGCGGTCTGGAGTTCATCCGTTCGATGCTGTCCCGCGAATGGTCGACCATCTTCGCCCAGCAGGCCAACTCGCTCACCGTGGTCAAGGACGGCGTGGACCCGGGCGTGAAACTGCGCCCCGGCACCCAGTCGGCGGTGACCGCCCTCAAGGCGGCGGGAACGAACACCTTCAATTACCTTTACCCCGACTGGTACAGCGAGATGGACACGGCGATCCAGGACGCGTCCAACGAGCTGATGGCCAAGCGGATTCAGCCGAAGGAGTGGATCAAGCGGGCCCAGGCGGCGGTGAACAAGGCGGCGCAGGATCCGAACGCCAAGAACAACCGTCGCAGCTGACAGCACGCCCCACCGGTCACCGGCACACCAGGGACGGACACCATGAGCCAAGTAGTCCAGGGCCGGGGACGGGCCGGTTTCATCGCCGGCTTCCTCCTCGCACCCCTCGCGCTGTACCTGACCTTCGTCATCTGGCCGTACGTACAGACGTTCGGCTACTCCTTCACCAACTGGTCGGGTCAGTCGCCCACGTTCGACTTCGTCGGCATGGACAACTACTCCGCCCTGATGACGGACGAGGTCTTCCGCGGAGCCCTCTGGAACAACCTGCTGCTCCTGGTGTTCGTCCCGGTGGTCACCATCCTGCTCGCCCTCTTCTTCGCCTTCATGGTGAACGCGGGCGGGCGGGGCGGGGCCGGCGGCGTGCAGGGCGTGGCGGGCTCACGCCTCTACAAGGTCGTCTACTTCTTCCCCCAGGTCCTCTCCCTCGCCATCCTCGCGGTCCTCTTCGGCGCCGTGTACCGCACCGACGAGGGCGGCCTGCTCAACGGTCTCCTCATCCGCCTCGGCATCGTCGACCCGCTGCATCCGATCGAATGGCTGAACGAGCCGCGGCTCGTCCTGTGGTGCCTGCTCCTCGTGGTGGTCTGGCACGGCGTGGGCTTCTACCTCGTCCTCTTCTCCGCGGCCATGCAGTCCATCCCCAAGGACATCTACGAGGCGGCCCTGCTCGACGGGGCGGGCCGCGCGCAGACCTTCTTCCGGGTCACCCTGCCCCTGCTCTGGGACTCCGTACAGACGTCCGCGGTCTATCTGGGCATCGCCGCAATGGACATGTTCGTCCTGGTGTCGACGATGACCTCCGGCCAGTTCGGCGGCGGCCCCGACCACCACAGCGAGGTCATGGCCACGGTCCTGATGCGGAACTTCCTCTACTTCGGCAAGAGCGGTTACGCCTGCGCCATGGGCGTGGTCATGCTCGTCCTCACCATGATCCTTTCCGTCATCACGCTGCGCGCCACCCGCCGCGAGCGCATCGAGTTCTGAGCGGGAGACCGTCATGACCACAGTGATCAAGGCTCCGGGCGAATCCGCGGCGGAGCGCTCCGGCGGAGCCGGACCCGGCGGGCAGCGGAGCGCCGGACGCTCCGAGGGCATGGTCCTCAACGTCTTCTCCCACGGCTTCCTGGTCGTCTGGGCCGTGATGATCGTGCTGCCGCTGATCTGGCTGGCGCTCGGCTCCTTCAAGACCGACGCGCAGATCGGCGGCTCGGCCCTCAGCTGGCCCGCCAACTGGAACTTCGACGCGTTCGGGCGGGCGTGGGACAAGGGCATCGGCGACTACTTCGCCAACACCCTCATCGTGATGGTGTTCTCCGTCCCGCTGACGATGCTGTTCGGCTCGATGGCGGCGTACGTCCTGGCCCGCTACCCCTTCCCGGGCAACCGGTTCATCTACTACTTCTTCGTCAGCGGCGCGATGTTCCCCGTGTTCCTCGCGCTCGTCCCGCTGTTCTTCATGGTCAAGCGGTTCGACATGCTGAACACGTACCAGGGCCTGATCCTCGTGTACGTGGCGTACTCGATGCCGTTCACCGTCTTCTTCATGCACTCGTTCTTCCGGACGCTGCCGACGGCGGTGCACGAGGCGGCGGTGATCGACGGCGCCTCCGACACCCGGATCTTCTTCCAGGTGATGGTGCCCATGGCCAAGCCCGGCCTGATCAGCGTCGGGATCTTCAACGTCCTGGGCCAGTGGAACCAGTACATCCTGCCCTCCGTGCTGATGCAGCCCCAGACCGGATCGGACCCCGAGCGCTATCTGCTCACCCAGGGCCTGATCCAGCTGCAGCAACAGCAGGGCTACGAGACCGACCTGCCCGTGCTCTTCGCGGGGGTGACCATCGCGATGATCCCGATGCTGGTGGTCTACCTGTCCTTCCAGCGCCAGATCCAGGCGGGTCTGACCTCGGCGACGCTGAAGTAGCGGCCCCGGAGTCAGGAGCGGTCCGAGGCCTTCCGCAGCCTGTACAGCCGACCGGAGCCCGGGTCGCCGACGCCCTGGCTGATCCGGGGCTCCTGCCCGGTGCCGTCGACGCCCCAGGCCCGCCAGGGGCACTCGGGGATCTCCGTGCGGACCTCCTGCGACCACACGTCCCGCCCCGGCTCGTACGACCAGGTGCCGGAGCCCGAGCACCGCCGTGAGGGGTCGTCCGGGTGGTCGCCGGGCCGGTGCACGCCGACGCCGGCGGCGGTGACCCGGCCGTCCGGGGTGAAGACCAGGCTTCCCCCCGTGTGGTCGATCCAGGTGCCGGTCATGGTCCCGGGCCCGAACCTCGGCGGCTCGTACGCGGGCAGCAGACCGACGGCGAGGCCGAGCGCGCCGAACAGGCCCGTCCCCGCCACCACCGCCGCGCCCCACAGCGCCACCCGCCGCAACAGCCCCTCGCCCCGGGGCAGCGCCATCACCGCACCCAGGGAGAGCGAGGCCGTGGCCGAGGCCCAGAAGACCAGCGTGTCCCCCGTCTGCGCGTCGTTGTACGTCGCGAAGATCAGGACGGGCGCCGCCAGCAGGGCCGCCACGGCCGGCGGGGCCGCCACCGCCGCCCACCAGGCCGCGCGGGCGTCGAGCCCGCGGACGACGAGGTCCGCCAGTGCGACCGCCGGCAGGACGAAGACCAGCGACAGCAGGAACGAGACGAAGCCGACGAGCGGCGTGAGGGCGATCAGGCTCCCCCCGATGGCGGCCCAGTCGGGGGGCGTGTCGGGCGGTGGCTGCGTCCGCACGTACACCAGGACCACCACCACCGTCAGTGCGACCTCCAGGCATCCCACCAGAGTCGAAACCACCAGCACACGGCCGTACGAACATTGCTGACGCATGCTCACCCCCCTTGTCGGCCGGGCGGACCGACACGCCGCCCGGCCGGCGATGTCAGGGATCCATAGTGCCAGCCGGGCTGAACGTGTTCAATTCATTCTCCCTCCGGCTACAGCCACGTACCGAAGCGGCGGATGTACCAGGTCTTCACGAGCTGGGTGAGCGTGCAGTACGCGAGCAGCACGCCGATGAGCCACGGGAAGTAGCCCGCCGGCAGGGCGACGAAGCCCAGCGAGGAGGCAAGCGGCGAGAAGGGCAGCCAGAGCCCGGTCAGCACCGCGAGGACGGTCATGGCCATCACCGGCCAGGAGGCGCGGGACTGGATGAAGGGGATCTTCCGGGTGCGGATCATGTGGACGACGAGGGTCTGCGAGAGCAGGCCCTCGATGAACCAGCCCGACTGGAAGAGGGACTGGCTCGCCTCGCTGTTCGCGGCGAAGACGTGCCACATGATCAGGAACATCGCGATGTCGAAGATAGAGCTGATCGGGCCGATGGTGACCATGAAGCGGCCGATGCCCTTGGCGTCCCAGTTGCGGGGCCGGCGCAGGTACTCCTCGTCCATCCGGTCCCACGGGGTCGCCAGCTGGGCGATGTCGTAGACCAGGTTCTGGACCAGCAGCATGATCGCGAGCATCGGCTGGAAGGGGATGAACGCGCTCGCGACCAGCACCGAGAAGACGTTGCCGAAGTTCGACGACGCCGTCATCTTGATGTACTTGATCGTGTTGCCGAAGGTGGTCCGGCCCTGGAGGACGCCCTGCTCCAGGACGGTGAGGTCCTTCTCCAGAAGGATGATGTCCGCGGACTCCCTGGCGATGTCGACGGCGGTGTCCACGGAGATGCCGACGTCCGCGTCGCGCAGCGCGGCCGCGTCGTTGATGCCGTCGCCGAGGAACCCGACGGTGTGCCCGCCGGCCTGCAGGGCCCGGACGATCCTGGCCTTCTGGACCGGGTTGACCTTGGCGAAGACCGTCGTACGGGCGGCCAGCGCGCGCAGTTCGGCGTCGTCGAGGGCGTCGGTCGCGGGGCCGAGGACCACGGTGCCCACGTCGATGCCGACGTCCGTGCAGACCCGGGCGGCGACGAGCTCGTTGTCGCCGGTGACGACCTTCACCGCGATGCCCTTGTCGGCGAGCGCCTCCAGGGCGCGGGCGGCGTCGGCCTTCGGCGGGTCGAGGAAGGCGAGGAAGCCGACCAGGGTCAGCCGGTCCTCGTCGGTGACGCCGTAGGTGGCGCGGGGGTCGGTGATCGTGCGGGTGGCGACGGCGAGCACCCGCAGGCCCCGCCGGTTGTTGTCCTCGGCGATCCGGGTGACGTGCCACCGCAGCTGCTCGGTCAGCTCCACCCTCTCGCCGCGGTCGGTCATGTGCGTGCAGAGGGCCAGGACCTCCTCCACCGCACCCTTGGTGATCATGACGTGTTCGGCGTGTTCGGCGTGTTCGGCGTGCCCGGCGTCGCCCACGAGCGGGTTGCGGGCCAGGACCACGGACATCCGGCGCCGGGCGAAGTCGAAGGGGATCTCGTCGACCAGGGAGAACCGCGTGTCGACGACAACCTCCTCGGCCTCGCCCGCGCGGTCGATGACCGCCCGGTCCATCAGGTTCCGCAGGCCGGTCTGGAAGTGGGCGTTGAGGTAGCCGTACTCCAGGACCTCGCCGTCCTCGTTGCCGTGCACGTCCAGGGACCGGTCCAGGACGATCCGGTCCTCGGTGAGGGTGCCGGTCTTGTCCGTGCAGAGCACGTCCATCGCGCCCAGGTTCTGGATCGCGTGGAGCCGCTTGACGACCACCTTGCGCTTGGCCATGGCGACCGCGCCGCGGGCGAGGTTGGCGGAGACCACCATCGGGAGCATCTCGGGGGTCAGGCCCACGGCCACGGCGATGCCGAAGAGGAAGGCCTCCTCCCAGTCGCCCTTGGTCAGGCCGTTGATCATGAAGACGACGGGGACCATCACCAGCATGAAGCGGATCAGCAGGAAGCTGACCTTGCGCACGCCGGTGTCGAAGGTGGTCTGCGGGCGCTCGCCGACCAGGGAGCCGGCCATCGAGCCGAACCAGGTGTCGGAGCCGGTGGCGACGACCACCCCGGTCGCGGTCCCGGAGGTGACCGACGTGCCCATCAGGGCCAGGTTGTCGGCCTCGACCGGGTCGGTGGTGACCTGCTGGCCGAGGTCCCGCACGCGGGTGTCGGCCTTGGCCACCGGCAGCGACTCGCCGGAGAGCGCGGCCTGGCTGATCATCAGGTCCTTCGCGGTGAGCAGTCGTAGGTCGGCCGGGATCAGGTCGCCGGCCGCCAGCTTGACCACGTCGCCGGGGACCACCTGGTCCATGGGCACTTCGAGGGTGGTGGGGACGCAGCCGCTTCCGGCCCGGCGCTGGACCGCGCAGGTGGTGGTGACCAGCTGCTTGAGGGCCTCGGCGGCGCGACCGGAGCGGTACTCCTGCCAGAAGCGCAGCAGCCCGCTGATCCCCACCATCACGGAGAGGATGACCACGCCGGGGTCGGCGGGGTCCTGCCAGTACATGACGGCGGCCAGGAGGACCAGGACGGCGATGAAGGGGTTCCGGAAGGCCTTCGCGAGCTGGACGTACCAGCGCGGGGCGCGCTCCTGGGCGACGACGTTCGGACCGTGGCGCTCCAGGCGCAGGGTCGCCTCGGCGCGGGTGAGACCGGCCGGGGACGCGTCCCCGGACTGCAGCACCCGGACGCCCGGGGCGGCGCTGATCCCGGCGAGGTGCTCGCCGACGAGCCGGGTACGGGACTCCAGCTCGGCGGCCTTGCGCTCGCGGCGCGGGCGGCCCGGCGGCGCGAGCGTGGCCGGGGTACGGGGGGTGAGCATGGTCATGGCACATACCTCCCTCCGCGGTTTCCGGGCAGCACGGAGCCACGCGGTCACGCGGAGTGATCAGGAGTCGGCGTGCGGCGGCCGCGCGGGCCGTCGCAGACGTCGACGGACAGGGATGACGCACGCCGGACGCAGCCGCCCGTCATGCGGAAGAAGAGGAACGCGAGAGGAACGCAGCCGCGCACGGGACGGGCGGCACGCCGCTGCCGTGCGCACTCATGGAGAGGCCGGCCGGTCAGCCGGTCAGCCGGTCGCGGATCAGCCGGAGAGAGCGCTGCGAAGACTTCGATCGGGACTCATCCCGAACACCTCCTCGCGTCGCGCTGGCATGGCAGGCGCCCGGTCCGGCCGGAAAGGCCGCAGAGGACCGGCGCCTCAGCGACCGTAACACGATCCACTGGGCCGCTCTTTCCCTCTTTCGGCGGGTAGGTCCGTTTCGTGTCGTGTCAGCCTCTTGACGTGCGGATGCGCAAAGGCTCGACTTAAGGTTCACAAGTTGGAGAGACGCCGGGGTCTCGGAGCGCGAAGACGCGATGTGTCCCGGCCGGGGGGCGACGGCTGGCCGTCGCTTATGGGCAGGAGTGGATGAGTCGTGCAGACTCCCGGATCGCAGTCGTCACTGCACCGCGCGAATCTCGAACGGGTCGTACGGGCGGTGCGGCTCGCGGGGTCGCTGACCCAGGCGGAGATCGCCCGTACCACCGGACTGTCGGCGGCCACGGTCTCCAACATCGTCCGGGAGCTGAAGGACGGCGGGACCGTCGAGGTCACCGACACCTCGGCCGGGGGCCGACGGGCACGGAGCGTGTCGCTCAGCGGTGACGCGGGCATCGTGATCGGCGTCGACTTCGGCCACACCCACCTGCGGGTGGCCGTCGGCAACCTCGCCCACCAGGTCCTCGCCGAGGAGACCGAACCGCTGGACGTCGACGCCTCCTGGGCGGACGGCTTCGACCGGGCGGAAGCCCTGGTCGGACGCCTGATCGAGGGCATAGGAGTCGGCCTGGACAAGGTCATCGGCGTCGGCCTCGGCGTCCCCGGCCCGATCGACGTGGAGTCCGGGACCCTGGGCTCGACCGCGATCCTGCCGGGCTGGGCGGGGATCAATCCGCGCCAGGAGCTCTCCCAGCGCCTCGGCGTGCCCGTCTACGTGGACAACGACGCGAACCTCGGCGCCCTCGGTGAACTCGTTTGGGGGAGCGGCCGGGGAGTGAAGGACCTGGCCTACATCAAGGTGGCCAGTGGTGTCGGCGCCGGCCTGGTGATCAACGGCCAGATCTACCGCGGCCCGGGCGGCACGGCGGGCGAGATCGGGCACATCACGCTGGACGAATCGGGCCCGGTCTGCCGTTGCGGAAACCGCGGCTGCCTGGAGACCTTCGCCGCCGCCCGGTACGTCCTGCCGCTGCTCCAGGGCACGCACGGGCCTGAGTTGACGATGGAGCGGGTGGTCGAACTGGCCCGCGACGGGGACCCCGGCTGCCGCCGGGTGATCACCGACGTCGGCCGCCACATCGGCAGCGGAGTGGCCAGCCTGTGCAACCTGCTGAACCCCAGTCGTGTGGTGCTCGGCGGCTCGCTGGCGGAGGCCGGTGAACTCGTCCTGGCCCCCATCCGTGAATCAGTGGGGAGGTACGCGATCCCCAGCGCGGCTCGGCAGTTGTCGGTGCTGACGGGGTCCCTGGGCGGACGGGCCGAGGTGCTGGGCGCACTGGCGCTCGTGCTGAGTGAGATGGGCGATTCGTCGCTTTTGTCAGATCATGGAAGTGGAGTGCGAGCTCCAGCCGTCTTGCCTTCAGGTAGATAACGAATGGCACCGTTGTCATCTCGTTAAGAATTCACTCCTTGACGGCAAAACGCGGCCGGGGTTGACTCACATCCACCTCGGCCGCGGCGTAGCGGCCTCGTCAGGGAGGTTCAAGTAATGAACACGCGTATGCGCAGAGCCGCCGTAGCCGTTGCCGCCGGCGCCATGGCCGTTTCCCTTGCCGCTTGTGGCAGCGCCAAGGAGGCCGGCGACAAGACGAAGGAGTCGTCCGGCGCGGCCAAGGGCGACGCGATCAAGGTCGGTCTGCTCCTGCCGGAGAACCAGACCGCGCGTTACGAGAAGTTCGACAAGCCGCTCATCGAGAAGAAGGTCGCCGAGCTCACCGGCGGCAAGGGCGAGGTCGTCTACGCCAACGCCAAGCAGGACGCGACCACGCAGAACTCCCAGGTCGACACGATGATCACCAACAAGGTGGACGTCCTGATCATCGACGCTGTGGACTCCAAGGCCATCGCCGGCTCGGTCAAGAAGGCCAAGGACGCCGGCATCCCGGTCGTCTCCTACGACCGCCTGGCCGAGGGCCCGATCGACGCCTACACCTCCTTCGACAACGAAGAGGTCGGCAAGGTCCAGGGCAAGGCCCTGCTCGAGGCGCTGGGCGACAAGGCCAAGGACGGCCAGATCGTCATGATGAACGGTTCGGTCACCGACCCGAACGCCAAGCTCTTCAAGTCCGGTGCGCACTCCGAGCTCGACGGCAAGGTGAACGTCGGCAAGGAGTACGACACCGTCGAGTGGAAGCCGGAGAACGCCAACACCAACATGGCGGCAGCGCTCTCCGCGCTCGGCAAGGACAAGGTCATCGGCGTCTACTCCGCCAACGACGGCATGGCGGGCGGCATCATCACCGCCCTCAAGGCCGCCGGCGTCTCCCCGCTGCCCCCGGTCACCGGCCAGGACGCCGAACTCGCCGGCGTGCAGCGCATCGTCGCGGGCGAGCAGTTCATGAGCGTCTACAAGCCGTACGCCCCCGAGGCCGAGGCCGCCGCGAAGATGGCCGTCGCCCTCGCCAAGGGCGGGAAGCCCGAAGGCACCACCTCCACGGTCGACAGCCCCACCACCAAGGGCGTCCCCTCCGTGCTGATCCCGGTCATCTCGCTGACCAAGGGCAACATCAAGGACACCGTCGTCAAGGACGGCGTCTACACGGTCGACGAGATCTGCACCGACAAGTACGCGGCCGCCTGCGCCGCCATCGGCCTGAAGTAGCGGCCCCCGCCGCCTCCCCACGAGGCGGCCCCACGTACCTGACCGGCGCCCCGCCCCTCCTCTCCCCGCCACCCGGCGGGGCGCCGGGCAGAAACGTTCCCCCATTCGCCCCGCTCCTGCTCTTCTGCACGACATCCCCGCCGGTCAGGCGGCGAAGGAGATGGTTCATGTGTCCGCTGCGCCCGTGCTGGCGTTGCGAGGGGTCTCGAAGCGGTTCGGCGCCGTTCAGGCCCTGACCGACGTAGAACTCGAGATCCACTCCGGTGAAGTGGTCGCCCTGGTGGGCGACAACGGTGCCGGCAAGTCCACGCTGGTCAAGACGATCGCCGGCGTGCACCCCATCGATGACGGAGTCATCGAGTGGGAGGGGCGCCCGGTTTCCATCGGCAAGCCCCACGACGCCCAGAACCTGGGCATCGCGACGGTCTACCAGGACCTCGCGCTGTGCGACAACATCGATGTCGTCGGCAACCTGTTCCTCGGCCGGGAGCTCAAGAAGTTCGGCGTCCTCGACGAGGTGGAGATGGAGCGGCGCGCCCGCGAGCTCCTGACCACGCTGTCCATCCGGATCCCCAGTGTCCGGATCCCCATCGCCTCGCTGTCGGGCGGTCAGCGCCAGACCGTGGCGATCGCCCGTTCCATGCTGGGCGAGCCCCAGCTCGTCATCCTCGACGAGCCCACCGCCGCCCTCGGCGTCGAGCAGACCGCTCAGGTGCTCGACCTGGTGGAGCGGCTGCGCGAGCGCGGCCACGCCGTCATCCTCATCAGCCACAACATGGCCGATGTGAAGGCCGTCGCCGACAAGGTGGCGGTCCTGCGGCTGGGCCGCAACAACGGTGTCTTCAACGTCGCCGACACCTCGCAGGAAGAGATCATCTCCGCCATCACCGGTGCCACGGACAATGCCGTGACCCGCCGGGCGGCCCGCACCTCGGAGGCCGGCAAGTGAGCACCCCGAACCCTGCCACCGGTCCCCTGGGCAAGGGCACCGTCGACCAGCAGGAGCACATCGACCCGGTCAACCCGGCGGCCGCACACGACGCGATCCCGGCCGTGGACCCCCGCCTGCTCGTCCGGGAGGAGGGCCTCGCCGGTTACGTGGGCGAGTTCAAGCGCAAGATGAAGGCCGGCGATCTGGGCTCCCTCCCGGTCGTCATCGGCCTGATCGTCATCTGGTCCATCTTCCAGGGGCTGAACTCGAAC
Organism: Streptomyces sp. NRRL S-378; assembly: GCF_000720645.1. NCBI lineage: Bacteria > Bacillati > Actinomycetota > Actinomycetes > Kitasatosporales > Streptomycetaceae > Streptomyces > Streptomyces sp. NRRL S-378. Next base: position 67,849 of record NZ_JOBX01000015.1, on the reverse strand, counting down.
TTCCTCTCCCCGGAGAACCTCACCAACATCGCGATCACGATGACCGGCACGGGCATGATCGCCATCGGCATCATCTTCGTGCTGCTGCTCGGCGAGATCGACCTCTCCGTCGGCTCGGTCAGCGGTGTCTCGGGCGCGATCGTCGCCGTCCTCGCCGTCACCCACGGCATGAACGAATGGCTGGCCATCCTCGCGGCCGTCGCCGGAGGCGCCCTGATCGGGTGCATCCACGGCTTCTTCTTCGCCAGGGTCGGTGCCCCGGCCTTCGCCGTCACCCTGTCGGGCCTGCTCTTCTGGCTCGGCGCGATGCTGCAGATCCTCGGCAGCAACGGCACGATCAACATCGACTCCGACGGCGTGGTCGGCCAGCTGACCACGTACTTCTTCTCGCAGGTGGCCGTCGCCTACGGGCTGGCCGCGCTCGCGGTGGCCGGCTACTTCCTCGCGGCCTTCCTCGACGCCCGGCGTCGCGAGGCCGCCGGGATGCCCTCCCGGCCGCTCACCGAGATCCTGCTGCGCACCGGCCTGCTCGCCCTGTGCACCTTCGGCCCGGCCGTGCTGTTCAACCAGTACAAGGGCCTGCCGCTCGCGGTGGTGCTCTTCCTGCTGGCCCTGGTCGTCACGGACTTCCTGCTGCGCCGCACGACCTTCGGGCGAAACGTTTTCGCACTGGGTGGCAGTGTCGAGGCCTCCCGCCGTGCGGGCATCAACGTCACCCGGATCCGGATCACGGTCTTCGCGATCTCCAGCACCTTCGCCGCCATCGGCGGCCTCTTCTGGGCCTCCAAGATCGCGGCGGCCAACCAGAGCGCCGGTGCCGGCGACCTGCTGATGAACGTCATCGCGGCGGCCGTCATCGGCGGCACCAGCCTCTTCGGCGGCCGGGGCCGGACCTGGAACGCCCTCCTCGGCGTCATGGTCATCGTCTCGATCCAGTACGGTCTGGCCCTGGAAGGCATCGCGACGCCGATCCAGTACATGATCACCGGCGCGGTGCTGCTGGCCACCGTGGTGATCGACTCGGTCACCCGCAAGACCCAGAAGTCGGCCGGACGCGCCTGACCGCGCGTCCGACGGCCCGCCGGAGCTGCCTCCGGCGGTAACACCGGTCACAGTGCCCGGCGCCACTTCTCGTGGCGCCGGGCATCGGTGCGTGCACGGGCGGGGTACTCGTGTGCGGGTATACGCCCGTATGCGAAGTGTGGCCGCCCGGTCGGGCGTACATGTATGACAAAGGTGTGACTGCTCCGGGACGGCCCGATGACCGCGCGCGGAGACGGAACATTAGACTCGACAGACCAGCAAGCAACTGCAAGGAGGCACGGGTGCTGCTGCCCCGCATCAAGGGACCGCGCGATCTGGACCGGCTCAGCCAGGAGGAGCTCGACCAGCTCGCGGCCGAGATCAGGTCCTTCCTCGTCGACGCCGTCTCCAAGACCGGCGGGCACCTCGGCCCCAACCTCGGCGTGGTCGAACTGACGATCGCCCTGCACCGGGTCTTCGAATCGCCCAAGGACAAGGTCCTCTTCGACACCGGCCACCAGGCCTACGTCCACAAGCTGCTCACGGGCCGCCAGGACTTCGGCAACCTGCGCTCCAAGGGCGGCCTGTCCGGCTACCCTTCGCGGGCCGAGTCCGACCACGACGTCATCGAGAACTCGCACGCCTCCACCGTGCTGGGCTGGGCCGACGGCCTGGCCAAGGCCAACGAGGTGCTGGGCCGCGAGGACCACCACGTCGCCGCCGTCATCGGCGACGGCGCGCTGACCGGCGGCATGGCCTGGGAGGCGCTGAACAACATCGCCGCCGCCAAGGACCGCCCGCTCGTCATCGTCGTCAACGACAACGAGCGCTCCTACGGCCCCACCATCGGCGGCCTCGCCAACCACCTGGCCACCCTGCGCACCACCGACGGCTACGAGCGCTTCCTCGCCCGCGGCAAGGAGCTCCTCGAGCGCACCCCGGTCGTCGGCAAGCCGCTCTTCGAGACCCTGCACGGCGCCAAGAAGGGCCTCAAGGACTTCATCGCCCCGCAGGGCATGTTCGAGGACCTCGGCCTGAAGTACATCGGGCCCATCGACGGCCACGACATCGAGGCCCTGGAGTCCGCCCTGCAGCGCGCCAAGCGCTTCAGCGGCCCGGTCATCGTGCACTGCCTCACCCAGAAGGGCCGCGGCTACACCCCGGCCCTGGAGCACGAGGCGGACCGCTTCCACGCGGTCGGCGTGATCCACCCCGACACCGGCCTGCCGGTCAAGACCGCCGCAGCCAGCTGGACCTCCGTCTTCGCCGACGAGATGGTCAAGATCGGCCACGAGCGCGAGGACATCGTCGGCATCACCGCCGCCATGCTCCACCCGGTCGGCCTCAACAAGTTCGCCGAAGCCTTCCCGGACCGCATCTACGACGTCGGCATCGCCGAGCAGCACGGCGCCACCTCCGCGGCGGGCCTGGCCACCGGCGGCGTCCACCCCGTCTTCGCGGTGTACGCGACCTTCCTCAACCGCGCCTTCGACCAGGTCCTGATGGACGTGGCCCTGCACAAGTGCGGCGTCACCTTCGTCCTGGACCGCGCCGGTGTCACGGGCGACGACGGCGCCTCCCACAACGGCATGTGGGACATGTCCATCCTCCAGGTCGTCCCGGGCCTGCGCCTCGCCGCGCCGCGCGACGCCGAGCAGCTGCGCGCGCAGCTGCGCGAGGCCGTCGAGGTCAAGGACGCCCCGACCGTGGTCCGTTTCTCCAAGGGCGTCGTCGGCCCGGCCGTCCCGGCCGTCGGCCGGATCGGCGGCATGGACGTCCTGCGCGCCCCGGGCGCCGAGGTCACCCGTCCGGACGTACTGCTCGTCTCGGTCGGTGCGCTCGCCCCCATGTGCCTGGAGATCGCCGACCTGCTCGACAAGCAGGGCATCTCCACGACCGTCGTCGACCCGCGCTGGGTCAAGCCCGTGGACGAAGCCCTGGCCCCGCTCGCGGAACGGCACCGCGTGGTCGTCACCGTCGAGGACAACGGCCGTGCCGGCGGCGTGGGCTCCGCCGTCTCGCAGGCCCTGCGGGACGCGGGGGTCGACGTACCGCTGCGCGACTTCGGCATCCCGCAGCGCTTCCTCGACCACGCCCTCCGCAAGGAGATCATGGCCGAGATCGGCCTGACCGCGCCGGACATCGCCCGGCAGGTCACCGGCCTGGTCGCCAAGCTGGACGGCCGCTACGACAGCGAGCCGGCGGCCACCGTCGACTAGCACGGACGGCGGGCACTAGATCGCCGCGCGGTTGCACGTCACGGGCCGGGAGATCACTCTTGAGGAGTGGGCCTCCCGGCCCGTTCGCGTGCGTCGACACCTGTTCGGAGGTGCGTCGGTGAGTAGGGATATGAACAGCCCCTTCCGCACCAAGACGGTGGAGCAGTCCATCCGCGACACGGAGGAGCCGGAACACGCGCTCCGGAAGTCGCTCTCCGCCTGGGATCTGACGGTGTTCGGTGTGGGTGTCATCATCGGCACCGGCATCTTCGTCCTCACGGGCATCGCGGCCCGGAACAACGCCGGACCCGCCACCGCCCTCGCCTTCGTGGCCGCGGGCATCGTCTGCGCCCTCGCGGCGCTCTGCTACGCCGAGTTCGCGTCCACCGTGCCGGTGGCCGGATCGGCGTACACCTTCAGCTACGCCTCCATCGGCGAGCTGCCCGCCTGGATCATCGGCTGGGACCTGGTGCTCGAGTTCGCGCTCGGCACCGCGGTGGTCGCGGTCGGCTGGTCCGGCTACGTGCGCCACCTCATGGACACCAACCTCGGCTGGACCCTGCCGACCTCCCTGTCCGGCCCCGATGCCGGCGGCCACTTCGACCTGCTGGCCTTCCTGCTGGTCCTGGTGCTGACGTGGATCCTGGTCGTCGGGACGAAGCTCTCCGCGCGCATCACCGCGGTCGTCGTCGCCATCAAGGTGACCGTCGTGCTGCTGGTCATCATCGCGGGCCTGTTCTTCATCAAGGCCGACAACTACTCGCCGTTCATCCCGCCGGCCCAGCCACAGGCCGAGGGCGTCAGCGGCTGGCACTCGCCCCTGGTCCAGCTGCTGTTCGGCTACGAGCCCACCAACTTCGGTGTGATGGGCATCTTCACGGCGGCCTCGCTCATCTTCTTCGCCTTCATCGGCTTCGACGTCGTGGCGACGGCGGCCGAGGAGACCAAGAACCCCCAGCGGGACATGCCGCGCGGCATCCTGGGCTCGCTGCTCATCTGCACCGTGCTCTACGTCGCGGTGACCCTCGTGGTCACGGGCATGCAGAAGTACTCGGAGATGTCGGCGACAGCGCCGCTCGCCGAGGCCTTCAAATCGGTGAACCAGCCGTTCTTCTCGGGCGCCATCAGTCTCGGCGCGTCCGTCGGCCTGATCACCGTCTGCATGATCCTGCTGCTCGGCCAGACCCGCGTGTTCTTCGCCATGAGCCGCGACGGACTCCTGCCCCGGGTCTTCTCCGTGACCCACCCGAAGTACCGCACCCCCTACCGGGCGACCGTCCTGCTCGGCGGGATCATCGCGATCGTCGCGGGCTTCACCAGCCTGGAGAGCCTCGCGGAACTGGTCAACATCGGCACCCTGTTCGCCTTCGTGGTGGTCGCGCTCGGTGTCATCGTGCTGCGCAAGACGCGCCCCGACCTGCACCGGGCCTTCCGCACCCCATGGGTGCCGTTCGTCCCGATCCTGTCGATCGCCGCCTCGTTCTGGCTGATGCTCAACCTGCCGGCCGAGACCTGGCTGCGCTTCGGCATCTGGATGGCCATCGGCGTCATCGTCTACTTCGCCTACGGACGCCGCAACAGCCGTCTCGGTCAGGTCGGCGCGGACGCCACGTACTGAGAAGTCCTGGCCGCGCGAACGCCGGAGCCGGCCGTACGGGGTGACCCGTACGGCCGGCTCCGTATGCGCGGGGCCCGGTCAGCCCGTGGCGGGGGAGTCCTTCGCGGAGGCGGGGACCTTCTCGTCCTTGCGCAGGGCGTCCCAGAGCTGGGTGGCCTGTGGCTCGGCCACGACCACGCGGTTCGGGTCCACCTTGTCGTAGGCGACCGGCAGCATGATGGTCTCCATCGTCTCCGGGTTCACGCCCTTCATGCTCTGCGCGAAGTCGGACAGCGCGGTGAGCGAGGCCAGATCGGAGTCGGTGGTCAGCGACTTGGTGCCGGCGTCGGCGAGCTTGTAGAGCCGGGCCGGGTTGCCGAGGGCGTCCTGCTTCTTGATCTCCGCCAGCATCGCCAGCATGAACTGCTGCTGCAGGCCGATGCGCCCGAGGTCGCTGCCGTCGCCGTAGCCGTACCGGGTCCGGACGAACTTGAGCGAGTCGGTGCCGTTCAGCCGGTGCGTGCCCGCGTCGAGCTTCAGGCCGCCCTTGGCGCCGCTCATCGGCTTGTCCAGGGTGACGGTGACCCCGCCCAGCGCGTCCACCAGGCCCTTGAAGCCCGCGAAGTCCACCTCGACGAAGTGGTCCACGCGGACACCGGACATCTGCTCGACCGTGTTGACCACGCAGGCCGGACCGGCCAGCGAGTAGACGGAGTTGAACATGACCCGCTTCGCGGACGGCACCGTCCTGCCGTCGCGGCCCTTGCACTCGGGCCGGGTGATCAGGGTGTCGCGGGGGATGCTCACCGCGGTGGCCTTCGCCCGGCCCTCGGGTATGTGCACCAGCATCGCGGTGTCCGAGCGGGCGCCGCTGACCGATCCGTGGTCGAGGTCGCCGTTGGCCCCGGCCCGCGAGTCGGAGCCGAGCACCAGGATGTTCTGCGCGTTCGCGACCACCTTGGCGGGCCGGTTGTCACCGATCGCCTGGTCCAGGTCGACGCTGTCGATGTTGCCGTTGAGGTGGCTGTACGCCCACCAGCCGGCTCCGGCCGCGCCCAGGATCAGCACGGCGACCAGCAGCAGGGTGATCCGCAGAATGCGGCGTCGGCGGCGCCTGGGCCGCGCGTGCGTTTCCGTCATGGGGGTGAATCTTAGACAGGTATTCGAACGGCCGGAGCCCGCCCCACGTGGGAGGCGGGCCCGGCCGTCGAACAGCAGCTGCGACCCGGACTAGGCGGGGACGCTCGCGATGCCGGGGGCGAGGAACTTCTTGCCGTTCACGCGCTCCGAGACGCCCTCACGGTCCAGGTACGGCGTGATGCCGCCCAGGTGGAAGGGCCAGCCGGCACCGGTGATGAGGCAGAGGTCGATGTCCTGGGCCTCGGCCACGACACCCTCCTCCAGCATCAGACCGATCTCCTGCGCCACCGCGTCCAGGACGCGGTCGCGGACCTGCTCCTCGGTCAGGACGGAGTCGCCCTGGACCAGGAGCGCGGCGACCTCGGGGTCCAGCTCCGGCTTACCGGAGTCGTAGACGTAGAAGCCGCGCTTGCCCGCCTCGACCACGCGCTTGAGGTTCGGGGAGACGGTGAAGCGCTCCGGGAAGGAGCGGTTCAGGGTCTCGGAGACGTGCAGGCCGATCGCCGGGCCCACGAGCTCCAGCAGCACCAGCGGGGACATCGGCAGGCCGAGCGGCTCGATGGCCTTCTCCGCCGTGGCGACCGGGGTGCCCTCGTCGATGACGTTCTGGATCTCGCCCATGAAGCGGGTCAGGATGCGGTTCACGACGAACGCCGGGGCGTCCTTGGTGAGGACCGCGGTCTTCTTCAGCTTCTTGGCGACGCCGAAGGCCGTGGCCAGCGAGGCGTCGTCGGTCTGCTCACCGCGGACGATCTCCAGCAGCGGGAGGATCGCGACCGGGTTGAAGAAGTGGAAGCCGACCACGCGCTCCGGGTGCTGGAGCTTGGAGGCCATCTCCGACACCGACAGCGAGGAGGTGTTGGTGGCGAGGATCGCGTGCGCCGGGGCGACCGCCTCGACCTCCGCGAACACCTTCTGCTTGACGGACATCTCCTCGAACACGGCCTCGATGATGAAGTCCGCGTCCGCGAAGCCCTCGGCCTTGTCCAGGACACCGCTCACCAGGGCGGTCAGGCGGTTGGCCTTGTCCTGGTTGATGCGGCCCTTGCCGAGCAGCTTCTGGATCTCGGCGTGGACGTAACCCACGCCCTTGTCCACGCGCTCCTGGTCGATGTCGGTGAGGACCACCGGCACCTCCAGGCGGCGCAGGAACAGCAGCGCCAGCTGCGAGGCCATCAGGCCCGCGCCGACGACGCCGACCTTGGTGACCGGACGGGCCAGGGACTTGTCCGGGGCGCCGGCCGGGCGCTTGGCGCGCTTCTGGACCAGGTTGAAGGCGTAGATGCCGGAGCGCAGTTCGCCGCCCATGATGAGGTCGGCCAGGGCCGTGTCCTCGGCGTCGAAGCCCGCCTGCAGGTCGCCGTCCTTGGCCGCGGCGATGATGTCCAGCGCGCGGTAGGCGGCCGGAGCGGCGCCGTGCACCTTGGAGTCCGCGATGAAGCGGCCCTTGGCGACGGCCGCGTCCCAGGCCTCGCCGCGGTCGATCTCCGCGCGGACGACCTCGGTGGTGCCGTTCAGGACGTTCGCGGTCCACAGGAGCGACTGCTCCAGGAAGTCCGCGCCCTCGAAGATCGCGTCGGCGATGCCGAGCTCGAAGACCTGCTTGCCCTTGAGCTGGCGGTTCTGGTTCAGCGAGTTCTCGATGATGACCGAGACCGCGCGCTCGGCGCCGATCAGGTTCGGCAGGATGGCGCAGCCGCCCCAGCCGGGAACCAGGCCGAGGAAGACCTCGGGCAGCGAGAAGGCCGGGATGGCCTTCGAGACGGTGCGGTAGCTGCAGTGCAGGCCGACCTCGACGCCGCCGCCCATCGCCGCGCCGTTGTAGTACGCGAAGGTGGGGACGGCCAGCGCCGAGAGACGCTTGAAGACGTCGTGGCCGCCCTTGCCGATGGCGAGCGCCTCGTCGTGCTTCTTCAGCAGCTCGACACCCTTGAGGTCGGCGCCGACCGCGAAGATGAACGGCTTGCCGGTGATGCCCGCGCCGACGATGGTGCCGGCGGTGGCCTCCTGCTCGACCTGGTCGATCGCCGCGTTCAGGTTGGCGAGGGACTGCGGGCCGAAGGTGGTCGGCTTGGTGTGGTCGAAGCCGTTGTCCAGCGTGATGAGCGCGAAGCGCCCGGCGCCGAACGGCAGGTCCAGGTGACGGACGTGCGCGGACGTGACGACCTCGTCCGGGAACAGCTCGGCCGCGCCCTTCAGGAGCTCAGCGGTGGTGCTCACTTGGAGTCTCCCTCGGCGTTGAAGTTCGGGTTCTCCCAGATGACCGTCGCGCCCATGCCGAAGCCGACGCACATGGTGGTCAGGCCGTAGCGGACGTGCGGCTGCTCCTCGAACTGGCGGGCCAGCTGCGTCATCAGACGCACGCCGGAGGAGGCCAGCGGGTGGCCGAAGGCGATGGCGCCGCCGTACTGGTTCACACGGGCGTCGTCGTCGGCGATGCCGTAGTGCTCCAGGAACGCGAGCACCTGGACCGCGAAGGCCTCGTTGATCTCGAAGAGACCGATGTCGTCGATCGTCAGGCCGGCCTGGGCCAGGGCCTTCTCGGTGGCCGGGATGGGGCCGTAGCCCATGACCTCCGGCTCGACACCCGCGAAGGAGTACGAGACGAGGCGCATCTTGACCGGGAGGTTGTTCTCGCGGGCGAAGTCCTCGGACGCGATGATCGCGGCGGTGGCACCGTCGTTGAGACCGGCGGCGTTGCCCGCGGTGACCCGGCCGTGCGTACGGAACGGGGTCTTCAGGTTCGCCAGGTTCTCCAGCGTGGTGCCCGGGCGCATCGGCTCGTCGGTGGTGACCAGGCCCCAGCCCGTCTCGCCCGCGGCCTCGTTGGTGTTGCGCACCGAGATCGGGACCAGGTCCTGCTGGATCTTGCCGTCGGCGTACGCCTTGGCGGCCTTCTCCTGCGAGCGCACGGCGTACTCGTCGGCGCGGAGCTTGGTGATCGTCGGGTACCGGTCGTGCAGGTTCTCGGCGGTCATGCCCATGAACAGGGCGGACTCGTCGACCAGCTTCTCGGAGACGAAGCGCGGGTTCGGGTCGACGCCCTCACCCATGGGGTGACGGCCCATGTGCTCGACACCGCCGGCGAGGGCGACGTCGTACGCACCGAAGGCCACACCGCCCGCGACGGCGGTCACGGCGGTCAGCGCGCCGGCGCACATGCGGTCGATGGAGTAGCCCGGGACGGACTGCGGGAGGCCCGCGAGGATGCCGGCCGTGCGGCCCAGCGTCAGGCCCTGGTCGCCGATCTGCGTGGTCGCGGCGATGGCGACCTCGTCGATCTTCTTGGGGTCCAGGTCCGGGTTGCGGCGCAGCAGCTCCCGGATCGCCTTCACGACGAGGTCGTCGGCGCGGGTCTCGTGGTAGATGCCCTTCGGGCCCGCCTTGCCGAACGGGGTGCGGACGCCGTCGACGAAGACGACGTCCCTGACGGTACGAGGCACGTTGGCTCTCCTCCATGTGCGGGATGGCACTGCTGCGCGGGGGCGCACTCGGCATACGTTGCTGAGCGCCCGCTCACCCGACCATGCTACTTGCGGGTAACCAATGTGCACACCCCCTCCCCGAGGAGCGGCGAAGGTCACACTCCGCCCGTGTGCGTCGTCCGCGCCGTGCACACCATGTCCGAGCGCCGGTTCCGGTTCGGCAAGGTGCCGGGCGCGACCACCGGCAGCTGCTGCAGGACGACGACGGGGTGCTCACTCCCATGGAGTGAGCACCCCGTCCAACGGCGTGCGGAGCCCTCGGTCAGACCGTGGCCGACAGGGCCGTGACCAGGACCGGGGTCACCTGCTCGATCTGCCAGGGCCGGGCGCCGTGGAGCGCCAGGGTCCCGGCCACCGCGTCCGCGTCCAGCCGCTGCGGGGGCTCCCAGCACAGGCGGCGGACGGTGTCCGGGGCGATCAGGTTCTCCTGGGGCAGGTTCAGCTGCTCCGCCAGTGCCGAGACGGCGGTGCGGGCGGCGGCCAGCCGGGCCGCGGCGGCCGGGTCCTTGTCGGCCCAGGAACGCGGCGGGGGCGGGCCGGACGGGGTCGCCCCCGGCTGCGGCAGCTCGCTCTCGGGCAGCGCCTTGGCGCGGTCCACGGCGGCCATCCACTGGTCGAGCTGGCGACGGCCCATCCGCTGCCCGTAGCCGGGCAGGGCCGAGAGGGTGTGCACGTTCGTGGGCAGGGCCAGGGCGGCCTCGACGATCGCGGCGTCGCCCAGCACCTTGCCCGGCGACACGTCACGCCGCTGTGCGATCCGGTCCCGGGACTCCCACAGCTCCCGTACGACGGCCATCTGCCGGCGGCGGCGCACCTTGTGCATGCCGGACGTACGGCGCCACGGGTCCTTGCGCGGCGGGGCCGGCGGCGCGGCGGCGATCGCGTCGAACTCCTGCCGGGCCCACTCCAGCTTGCCCTGCCGGTCCAGCTCCTTCTCCAGCGCGTCGCGCAGGTCCACCAGCAGCTCCACGTCCAGAGCGGCGTAGCGCAGCCACGGCTCGGGCAGCGGGCGGGTGGACCAGTCGACGGCGGAGTGGCCCTTCTCCAGGGCGTAGCCGAGAACGCTCTCGACCATCGCGCCGAGGCCGACGCGGGGGAAGCCGGCGAGCCGGCCCGCGAGCTCGGTGTCGAACAGCGAGGTGGGGACCATGCCTATTTCGCGCAGGCACGGCAGGTCCTGGGTGGCGGCGTGCAGGATCCACTCGGTGCCGGAGAGGGCCTCGCCCAGTGCGGACAGGTCGGGGCAGCCCACCGGGTCGATCAGTGCGGACCCGGCACCCTCGCGGCGCAGCTGCACGAGGTAGGCGCGCTGGCCGTAGCGGTATCCGGAGGCGCGTTCGGCGTCGACGGCCACGGGGCCGGTGCCCGCGGCGAAGGCCGCGACCACTTCGGCGAGGGCGTCCGCGTCGGCGACCACCGGAGGGATCCCCTCACGGGGCTCCAGCAGGGGGATCGGCAGCCCACCGGGCGGAACAACGACGTCGTCCGGGGGGCCGCCCCCGGTGGTGGTGCGCAGGTCTGCTGCGGTCTCTTGGGCGTCGGTCACCGGTCAAGGGTATCCGTGTATACGACGCACCCGTCGCCGGAACGTTCCGTCGACGGGCGCGATCAATACGCGGGGTGTTTTCCGGGGGTGCCCCGGACGTTTGCCCGGGGCTCCGTCCCGGCCCCTGTCCGGGCATGCCGGACGCCTATCCGGGCGCTCCGGCCCGCGCTCAGTGGATGATCCCGGTGCGCAGCGCCACGGCGACCATTCCCGCGCGGTCACCGGTGCCCAGCTTGCGGGCGATACGGGCCAGGTGGGACTTGACGGTCAGGGCGGACAGGCCCATCGAGACGCCGATGGCCTTGTTGGACTGGCCCTCCGCGACGAGGCGCAGGACCTCGACCTCGCGGCCGGAGAGCTCGCGGTAGCCGCCCGGGTGGCTCGGGGCACCCGGGGGGCGGCGGTGCATGCGGGCGGCGGCGGCACCGATGGGGGCGGCGCCGGGCCGGGTGGGGAGCCCGATGTTGGTGCGCGTACCGGTGACGACGTAGCCCTTCACCCCGCCCGCGAGGGCGTTGCGGACGGCGCCGATGTCGTCGGCGGCGGACAGGGCCAGGCCGTTCGGCCAGCCTGCGGCACGGGTCTCGGAGAGCAGGGTGAGACCGGAACCGTCGGGCAGGTGTACGTCGGCCACGCAGATGTCGCGCGGGCTGCCGACGCGGGGGCGGGCCTCCGCGATGGACGACGCCTCGATCACGTCACGGACTCCGAGGGCCCACAGATGGCGGGTCACGGTGGAACGCACGCGCGGGTCGGCCACGACGACCATGGCCGTCGGCTTGTTCGGGCGGTAGGCGACCAGGCTTGCGGGCTGCTCGAGAAGAACGGACACCTAGGCCTCCTGGGGGAGTGGCGGGACGGCCGGCTCGGGGAAGGAAGCCGGTGCGAACCGTGCGGATGGTCACTGACTCCTTCGGCACGTCACCCGCCCGGCTTTAGGGAATGATCACGATTTGGTGAGTAACAATTCGGGCAATTCGGACGCACGATCGATCATCGGGTGATCAGAAGCCCACAACGGAGGCCGCGTTGTGACACTCCGCCCCCGGCCGCGGCCGGGAGGTCCCCCTCCCGGGGCGGCCGTACGGCCCCGTGCCTACGGGTGGTGCGGACCGCGGCGCTGTGGCAGGGAGACCACGCCCGTCGCCGTGTCGGTCGGACCCACCGGCGGCAGCCCCGCGATCTGGCAGATCAGTTCGCACCACGCCGACAGGTGCGCGGGGGTGTCCGGGACCCCGCCCACGCCCTCGCGCGGCGTCCACGAGGCCCTGATCTCGATCTGCGTCGCGGGTCGCCGCTCCGCGAGCCCGCCGAAGTAGTGCGAGCTCGCCATGGTCACCGTCCCGCTCGCCTCGCCGTAGGCCAGCCCGCGTGCCTCCAGGGCCCCCGTCAGCCAGGACCAGCACACCTCGGGCAGCAGCGGGTCGGCGGCCATCTCGGGCTCCAGCTCCGCCCGTACGAGCGTCACCAGCCGGAAGGTCCCGTGCCAGGCGTCGTGCCCGGCCGGATCGTGGAGCAGGATGAGCCGGCCGTCGGCCAGGTCGTCCTCCCCGTCCACCACCGCGGCCTCCAGCGCGTAGGCGTACGGGGCCAGCCGCTGGGGCGGCTTCGTCGGATCGATCTCGACCCCCGGACGCAGCCGGGCCTTCTTCAAGCCTTCGACCGCCCGGCGGAACGGGAGTGGGACGGAGCTCTCCTTCGCACTGTCCGTACCGTCGGCGCCATCTGAAAATCGTCCCTGAGCCGCAGCCATGCGGGGAAGACTAGGCGGTATGTGCGGCCGTACGGCGCAGGGACACCCGCGCCGGGCCGGGCACTTCTTCATACGTGCGAAGATTTGGGTCGTGAGCGCCAACGACAGCCCCAAGGGCCAGCCGAGCCAGACGTACGATTCCGCCTTCCTGAAGGCGTGCCGGCGGGAGCCGGTGCCGCACACGCCGGTGTGGTTCATGCGGCAGGCCGGGCGCTCCCTCCCCGAGTACCGCAAGGTCCGCGAGGGCACCGCGATGCTGGAGTCCTGCATGCGGCCCGACCTGGTCACCGAGATCACCATGCAGCCGGTGCGGCGCCACAACGTCGACGCGGCGATCTTCTTCTCCGACATCGTGGTCCCGCTCAAGGCCATCGGCGTCGACCTGGACATCAAGCCGGGCGTGGGCCCCGTCGTCGCCCAGCCGATCCGCCGCCGCGAGGACCTCGCACAGCTGCGCGACCTCACCCCTGAGGACGTCTCGTACGTCACCGAGGCGATCGGCATGCTCACGGGTGAACTCGGCTCCACGCCGTTGATCGGTTTCGCGGGCGCACCTTTCACCCTCGCGAGCTACCTCGTCGAGGGCGGCCCGTCGAAGAACCACGAGCACACCAAGGCCCTCATGTACGGGGACCCGCAGCTCTGGGCCGACCTGCTCGACCGCCTCGCGGAGATCACCTCCGCCTTCCTGAAGGTCCAGATCGAGGCCGGCGCCTCCGCGGTGCAGCTCTTCGACTCCTGGGTCGGCGCGCTCGCCCCGGCGGACTACCGCCGCTCCGTCATGCCGGCCTCGGCGAAGGTCCTGCAGTCCGTCGCCTCCTACGGGGTCCCGCGCATCCACTTCGGCGTGGGCACGGGCGAGCTCCTCGGCCTGATGGGCGAGGCCGGCGCCGACGTCGTGGGCGTCGACTACCGCGTCGCGCTCGACGAGGCGGCCCGCCGTGTCGGCCCCGGCAAGGCCCTCCAGGGCAACCTGGACCCGGCCGTGCTCTTCTCCACCACGGAGGCGGTGGAGGCCAGGACGGACGAGGTCCTCGCGGCGGCCGCCGGCCTGGAGGGCCACGTCTTCAACCTGGGCCACGGCGTCCTCCCGACGACCGACCCCGAGGCGCTGACCCGCCTGGTGGACTACGTCCACACCAAGACGGCCCGCTGACACCCGGGGCACACCGACCGCGAGCGCTGCTGCGCGCCGTGCACCGCACGGCGCGCAGCAGCGCTCAGACGCCTGCCGCGCGGACCGCGGAGACCGCTTTGCGGGCCGCCACCAGGACCGGGTCCCAGACCGGGGAGAACGGCGGGGCGTAGCCCAGGTCGAGCGAGACGATCTGGTCCACCGTCATGCCCGCCGTGAGGGCCACCGCCGCGATGTCCACCCGCTTCGCGGAACCGGCACCGCCGACGATCTGCACACCGAGGAGCCGGCCCGTACGGCGCTCCGCCAGCATCTTCACCGTCATCTCCACCGCGCCCGGGTAGTAGCCCGCCGTGTTGGTGGAGGTGATGGTGGCCGTCACGAAGCGCAGGCCCGCCTCCAGCGCGTCGCGCTCGCGCAGCCCCGTACGGGCGATCTCCAGGTCGCAGACCTTGCTGACGGCCGTGCCGACCACCCCGGGGAAGGTCGCGTAGCCGCCGCCCACGCCCGAGCCGATGACCTGCCCGTGCTTGTTGGCGTGGGTGCCCAGCGGGATGTGCCGGGTCCGGCCCGCGACCAGGTCGAGGACCTCCACGCAGTCGCCGCCGGCCCATACGTCGTCGTGGCCCCGGACCCGCATCGACAGGTCCGTCAGGATCCCGCCCGAGGGGCCGAGCGGAAGGCCGGCGGCGCGGGCCAGTGCGGTGCGCGGTTCCACGCCGATTCCGAGCACGACCACGTCCGCCGGGTACTCCTCGCCGCTCGCCGTGGCCACCGCGCGGGCCCGGCCCTCCTCGTCGGTGAGGATCTTCGTCACCTCGGCGCGCGAGACGGTGACGATCCCCATCCGGTTCATCGCGCCGTGCACCAGACCGCCCATGTCGGGATCCAGCGTGGACATCGGCTGCTCGCCACGGTGCAGGACGGTCACCTCGTAGCCCCGCAGGACCAGGGCCTCGGCCATCTCCACGCCGATGTAGCCCGCGCCGACCACGACCGCCCGCCGGCCCCGCGTGCGCTCCAGCGCGTCCATCAGTCGCTGGCCGTCGTCCAGGGTCTGGATGCCGTGCACCCCGTGCGCGCCGATGCCGGGCAGGCGCGGACGCACCGGCCGGGCGCCCGTGGCCAGGACGAGCTTGTCGTAGTGCGTCCAGGCTTCCGACCCGCCGTCCAGATCGCGGGCGCGGACCCGGGACCCGGGCAGGTCGAGCTCCACCACCTCCGTGCGGGTGCGCAGGTCGATGTCCCGCGCGCGGTGCTCCTCGGGAGTGCGGGCGATCAGCTCGTCGCGCCCGGCGACCAGCCCGCCGACCCAGTACGGGATGCCGCACGCCGAGTAGGAGGTGAAACGGCCGCGCTCGAAGGCGACGATCTCCAGCTCCCGCGCCCCCCTCAGCCTGCGGGCCTGCGACGCGGCGGACATCCCCGCCGCGTCGCCCCCGACCACCACCAGTCGTTCCGTCGCCATCGCCCGTACCGCCCCTTCACCTACGTCGAATGGTGAACACGCTACGGGCGAACGCGCGTTCAGTCCTGCACGTCGGCCTCGGTGTCCGGAGCCGCCGCCCGCTGCGCGGGGACCCCCGCCCGCTTCGGTGCCGGGTCCGTCTTCGGCCGCGCCGGCCGCCACCGCCGGTACGCACGGACCAGCAGCGCCACCACCGAGGCCGCCAGCAGGAACGGCAGCAGCGCGCCCACAGCCACCATCAGGTAGCGGAGGATCTTCGTGAAGACGTCCCAGCCGCCGCTCAGCGCACCGAGGAAGGTGGGCTCCTGCTCCTGCTCCTTCTCCTCCGCCGGGGCCGGCTCGGAGACCTCCAGCGTGATCGTGCCCATCGACGTCCGGTCCTTCAGCGCCGTCTGCTGCGCCAGCAGCGACTCCAGGTCGGACTGGCGCCGGCTCAGCTCGCCCTCCAGCATCACCACCTCGCTCAGCGCCGAGGCCTTGCCCATCATCTCCCGCACCCGCGCCACGCTGGCCTGCTGCGAGGAGACCCGGCTGCCTATGTCGGCGACCTTCTCGGTGACGTCCTGCGCGTCGACCTTGCGGTGCAACAGCCTCCCGCTGCCCTCCATGGCGGCCAACACGGAGTCGTAGCGCTCGCCGGGCACCCGCAGGGTCACCGTCGAGGTCATCCGGCCGTTCTCGCCGCGCTTGGTCGACTCGTTGCCGACGTAGCCGCCCGCGCCGTCGGCCGCGGTGCGCGCCGCCGCCAGGGTCTTCTGGACGTCCGTCGTCTCGATGCCGAGCGTCGCCGTACGGATGACGTTCGGCCGGACCGCGACCGGCGCCCCGTCCTTCGCGCCGGACGACCCCGCCGGGGCCGGGGCAGCCGCGGCCCCCGCCGCACCCTCCCCGGCCTTCCCGTCGGCCGCGGGCGGCGCGGCCGCCGCCTTGTCGCTCGCGGAAACCTGCTCGCCCGCCCCGCAGCCGGTGAGCGCGAGCACCCCGGTGAGGGAGAGGGCGGCCAGGGCCGCCGCGGAACGGTGTCTGCTGATGCTGCGCATGGCTGTGAACCCCCGGTGATCGGCTGGTGTTGCCGTTTCGACGTACAAGGTCCCGTCGCGGGTTTCGCACGCGCGGTTCCGGGCCGGTTCCGATGCGGTCACGGTCCGGCCTCGGTGATCGATCTGAGACGATGTGTCCATGCAGGAAGCGGACATGCGTACGGATCGGCCGGGGAGCCCCACCCGGCCCGCCGGCTCCCCGGGCCACGTCGTCGTCATCGGCGGCGGCATCGCGGGCCTCGCGGCGGCCCACCGGCTGCTCGCCGAGGGCGCCCGCGTCACGCTGCTGGAGGCCGGTCCGAGGCTCGGCGGCAAGCTGTACTCCGGCGAACTCGCCGGAGCCCCCGTCGACCTCGGCGCCGAGTCCATGCTCGCCCGCCGCCCCGAGGCCGTGGCCCTCGCCGAGGCCGTGGGCCTGGCCGACGCCGTGCAGCCGCCCGCCACCGCCACCGCCCACCTGTGGACCCGGGGCGCGCTGCGGCCGATGCCGCGCGGCCACGTCATGGGCGTCCCCGGAGACCTCGGGCCGCTCGCCGCCTCCGGGATCCTCTCCGCCGAGGGCCTGGCCCGCATCGAGGCCGAGCGGACGCTGCCGCCCGCCGAGATCGGCGAGGACGTCGCCGTCGGGGAGTACGTGGCCGCCCGCCTCGGCCGCGAGGTCGTCGACCGGCTGGTGGAACCGCTGCTCGGCGGGGTCTACGCGGGCGACGCCTACCGCATCTCGATGCGGGCCGCGGTGCCCCAGCTGTTCGAGGTCGCCCGCACCCACGCCCTCTTGGGCGACGGCGTGCGCGAACTGCAGCGCAGGGCCCAGAGCCTGCCCCAGCAGGCCGGCCCGGTGTTCGCCGGCATCGACGGCGGCATCGGACGCCTCCCGCTCGCCGTGGCCGAGGCCTGCCGCGCGGCCGGCGCGCGGATCGTCACCGGCGCCCCCGTGCGCGAGGTCCTTCGTACGGCTGAAGGCTGGCGGGTCGTGGCCGCCGCGGAGAGCGTCGAGGCCGACGGCGTCGTCCTGGCCGTCCCGGCCGGGCCGGCCGCCCGGCTGCTGGACACCCTCGCACCGGCGGCCTCGGCCGAGCTGGACCAGGTCGAGTACGCCTCGATGGCGCTGGTCACCATGGCCTTCCGGCGCGGCGACCTGCCCGCGGCCGTCTCCGGCGGCGACGCCAGCGGCTTCCTCGTCCCGCCCGTCGACGGCCGGACCATCAAGGCGTCCACCTTCTCCAGCAACAAGTGGGCCTGGGCCGGCACCGACCCGGACCTGTTCCTCCTGCGCACCTCCGTGGGCCGCTACGCCGACGAGCGCGACCTGGAGCGCGAGGACGGCGACCTCGTCGAGGTGTCCCTCGCCGACCTCGGCGAGGCCGTGGGCCTGACGGCCCGTCCCGTCGCCTCCACCGTCACCCGCTGGGACGGCGGACTGCCCCAGTACCCCGTCGGCCACCTCGGCCGGGTCGCCCGGATCCGCCGCGCCGTCGAGGCCCTCCCCGGCCTCGCCGTGTGCGGTGCGCTCTACGACGGAGTGGGCATTCCGGCCTGCATCGCGAGCGCCGGCCGCGCCGCGGACGCGGTGATCGCCGCGCTCGGTGCGCGTACGGCACCCCTGGCTCCGACCACTGATCAGCGCACGGGACAATAGGCACATGACTGCACCAGAGAAGATTCCCAACGCGGGGAAGAAGGCGAAGGACCTCAACGAGGTCATCCGCTACACCCTGTGGTCCGTCTTCAAGCTGAAGGACGTCCTGCCGGAGGACCGCGCCGGTTTCGCCGACGAGGTCCAGGAGCTGTTCGACCAGCTGGCCGCCAAGGACATCACCGTCCGCGGCACCTATGACGTCTCCGGCCTGCGCGCCGACGCCGACATCATGATCTGGTGGCACGCGGAGACCGCGGACGAGCTGCAGACCGCGTACAACCTGTTCCGCCGTACCAAGCTGGGCCGCGCGATGGAGCCGGTGTGGTCGAACATGGCCCTGCACCGCCCGGCCGAGTTCAACAAGTCGCACATCCCGGCCTTCCTGGCCGACGAGGTCGCCCGCGACTACGTCAGCGTGTACCCCTTCGTCCGCAGCTACGACTGGTACCTGCTGCCCGACGAGGACCGTCGCCGCATGCTCGCCGACCACGGCAAGATGGCCCGCGGCTACCCGGACGTGCGCGCCAACACCGTCGCCTCCTTCTCCCTGGGCGACTACGAGTGGCTGCTGGCCTTCGAGGCCGACGAGCTGTACCGCATCGTCGACCTCATGCGTCACCTGCGTGCCTCCGAGGCCCGCATGCACGTCCGTGAAGAGGTGCCCTTCTACACCGGGCGCCGCAAGTCCGTCGCCGACCTGGTGGCCGGGCTCGCCTGATACCTCCCCTGGGGGGAAGGACCGGAGGACGACCACACCGTCAGGTGAGTGCCTCCGGTGGATCGGGAGGCACAGCCCCCGAAACGACGCAGCCGGAGATCCCGCCCGGAAGTTCAGACGACAGGCGGCAGCAGTGCCCTGCGGGCACCCGCCGCCCGGTCGTCCAGCGACACCGGTGCGGGCTCCGGATGCGGCGCACAACGGACGCGCCACCCCGGGGTGGTGCCCGTCAGCAGATAGCGCTCCACGTGCCGGTCCACGCAGCCGTTGCGTCCACCGGCCACGCCGTGGGAGCCGGCCCCCGTCTCCGTCACCAGCGAAGCCCCGGCGCCGAGTCGCCGCTGGAGTTCCGGCGCACCCGCGTACGGGGTCGCGCCGTCGCGCTCAGCCGCGACCACCAGCGTCCTCGGCAGCCGCTCCGGCTGGGCCCCGACCGCCACCGGCGTCCGGCCCGCCCGGACCGGCCAGGAGGCGCACGGCAGGTTGAGGAAGGCGTTGGCCCAGGTCTCGAAGGGGGCGGTGCGGGCCAGTTCGGTGTGGTCGCGGTCCCAGGTCTCCCAGTCCGCGGGCCAGGGGGCGTCGTTGCAGAGGACCGCCGTGTAGACGGCCGTCGCGTTCTCGGCCTCGGCCGCCGCCGCCGGGTCGGGCGCCGCCTGGGCGGCCAGCACCGAGGGATCACCGCGCAGGAAGGCGGCCAGGGCCGCCGCCCGGTCCGGCCAGACGTCGTCGTAGTACGCGGCCTGCAGGTAGGCGGCCCGCAACTCGCCGGTCCCGACGGTCCCGCCCGCGGGGGTGCCGGCCACCGCGTCCCGGACCCGCTCGTAGCCGGCCTGCACGGCCTCCGGGGTGGTGCCGAGCCCGTACACGGCGTGGTGGCGGGCCACCCAGGCGCGGAAGTCGCGCCAGCGTCCCTCGAACCCCCGTGCCTGGTCGAGGTTGTTGCGGTACCAGACGCGGCGCGGATCGGGATCGACCGCCGAGTCGAGGACCATCCGGCGGACGTGGCGCGGGTACAGGGTGGCGTAGACGGCACCGAGGTAGGTGCCGTACGAGGCGCCCATGAAGGTCAGCTTCTCCTCACCGAGCGCGGCACGCAGCACGTGCAGGTCACGGGCGTTGTTCGCGGTGGTGTAGTACGGCAGGGCAGGGCCGGCCCGGCGCGCGCAGCCGCGGGCGTACGCCCGGGCCTGCGCGAGGCGCTGCATCTTGTACGCGGGGGAGGGGTGGACGGGCTCCTGGACGGGAGCCTTCGCGCGGGCCGCCGGGTCCTGGCAGGACAGCGGGGCCGAGCGCCCGACACCGCGCGGGGCGTAACCGACGAAGTCGTAGGCGGCGGCGATCCGCTCCCAGCCGGGGAGATCGGCGACGAGCGGGAAGTACATCCCGGACGCCCCGGGGCCGCCGGGATTCTGGACGAGCGCGCCCTGGCGGGCGGCGCCGTGGGCTCCGGTGGCGGCGGCCCGGCTGACGGTGAGGGAGATCTGCGGGCCGTCGGGACGGGCGTAGTCGAGCGGTACGCGCAGGGTGGCGCATCGGACATGGGACGGCAGGTCCTCGACGGCGGGACAGGCACGGAAGTCGAGGCCGGCGGCGCCGCCGCCCCGGGAGGCGGCCGCGAGGGCGGCACGGCGGGCGACGAGCGCGGCACCTGCGCTCTCGGCGTCGGCGGTACCAGGGGTACTGGCGGTACCGGGGGTACTGGCATCCGGGGGCGGCGGGGCGGGTGCGGCCGCGACGTCGGGCGTGCCCAACGTGAGGAGGAGCGCGGCCACGGCGGCTCCGTGGCGTGCGGTTCTCGTGCGCATGGTGGCCCCTGCCTCTCATCCGATGAACCGATGAGAGGCCGGGGCGCCGCACTTGTAAAGGATCACCGGCCGGTGTCGGCGGCCGTGACCCCGATAGGCCGTATCAGGAACTGCTGGAACTGCTGGAGCAGCTGGAACTGCTCGAACTGGAACAGCTGGAGCCGCTCGAACCGGAACAGCCGGAACCGGAGGAGCTGCCGCAGCTCGAACCGCTGCCGCCCCCGCAACTGCTGCCGGAGGACCCGCAGCCGGAACCGGAGCCGCAGCCCGAACCGCCGCCCCCGTCGCTCGTCGCGCACCACAGCACCGGCAGCAGCTCGGCCGAGGAGCCGGAGGACGACGAGTGCGTGCGGTGGGGGCGCGCCCCCGACTGGGCCGCCGCCAGCCGGGTGCCGCGCGCGGCGGGCACCAACTGCTGGCGCAGGAACGGGTCGCGCAGGCCGCGCAGCCCGAACAGCGCGGTCTGCACGTGCGGGCCGTGGTCGTTCACGTACGCCGACCGCAGGGCGAGCAGGGCGCGGAGCCCCGCCGGGGTGACCCGGTTCCCGGCCCGGGCCCTGCAGAACAGGCCGAGGACGAGGCCCGCGAACAGGGCGGGCGCCACCGTCACGACGAACGGCACGCCGGGGTCGGAATCGAGGGCGAACTCCACGACGGTCAACGGGATCGAAGCCACCAGCCACACCCCGCACACGACGGCCTGGACCAGCCCCCAGCGGCGCCAGGTCCGGCCGGTGCCGGGCGGGGCGATCAGGCCGCGGGCGGCCAGGGCATCCCCGATCTCCTGGACGGCCGGGTCGCACATGGCGGCGTACCGGACCTGGTAGAGCCAGCCCGAGGGAGCTCCGGCGTGGGCCTGGAGCACGGCGCGTTCGGCGGGGTCGCCGGCCCGCGCCCCGGGGCGTACCTGGACGATGCCGGGACCGCCGACGACCAGGCGGCCGTCCCCGAGCATCGTGACGAGCGCGGTGTCCACGACGGTGGCGGGCCCGCCCACCACGAACGCGGCCTCGGACAGGTCGTGGAGGCCGGCCGCCGGGGCCGCCGGGACGGGCCGGGCCCGGCGCAGCCCGCGCACGAGCAGGACGGAGGAGACGACGACGGCGATCCAGATCGCGACGGCGAGGACGTTCATGCCGCCCTCCCCGCGAGCGCCCGGGCCCAGCGCACGATGCGTCGCGGTGGCCTGGCCCCCGCCCGCTCCCGCCACCAGGCGGTGAGCCGGCGTCGTGCGGCCGGGTCGGCCGGCAGGTCCTGGATCAGCAGGTGCTCGGCGAAGTCCAGCGCGTCCCTGCGGTATCCGGCGGTCATCGGGCGGCCCTTCGCGTAGGCGAGGAAGGCCTCCCGGTACGGCGCACGGCCGCCGAGGATCCCGGGCAGCTCCGGAGCCACCTTCGCGACGACGTCGGCCCGCTTGGCGGCCAGGGCCCGCACCTGCACCCGGATGCGCGCGCGGTCGAAGCCCTCGGGCACCGGCGTCCCGGCCACCAGCGCGGACAACAATGCGGCCTGCCCGAGGCCCACCCGCGTCCGAGCCGCCTGGTGAACGGCTTCCGCCCCGGCCTCGTCCATGGCCTTCGCCCCGGCCTCGTGCACGGCTTCCGCCCCGGCCTCGTCCACGGCCTTCGCCCCGGCCTCGGGCTCGCTCACCGGATCGGTCGTCGCCGCCGCGCGCACAGCGGGCCGGCCGGCCGCTGCCGGCAGGGCGCGGGGCGTGGCCGTCAGCACCTCGCGGATCGCGGTCAGTTCGCCCGCGAGTTCCGCCTCGGGCGGGAAGTCGTCGTCCCGCTCCAGCAGGACACCCGCCGGTGCCACCCGGGAACGCAGTTCGGCCAGCAGGTCGAGCACCACCGGCGGCACGGGGTGCGCATGGGTGTCGTGCCAGACGCCGCCGCGTTCGACGCCGCCCGCCACGTGCACGTACGCCAGCGCCTCCAGGGGGATCGCGTCCAGGACGGCGGCCGGGTCCTCGCCCCGGTTGACGCGGTTGGTGTGCAGGTTGGCCACGTCGATGAGCAGCCGGACCCCGGTCCGCTCGACCAGTTCCGTGAGGAACTGCCCTTCCGTCATCTCCTCGCCGGGCCACGAGAACAGCGCGGCGATGTTCTCCAGCGCCAACGGCACCGGCAGCGCGTCCTGCGCGATCCGCACGTTCTCGCACAGCACGTCCAGCGCGTCGCGGGTGCGCGGCACGGGCAGCAGGTGCCCGGCCTCCAGCAGCGGCGAGGACGTCCGTACGAAGGCGATGTGCTCGGTGACGAGCGGTGCCCCCAGCGCCACCGCCCGCTCCCCGAGCGCCGCCAGCTTCTCCGGATCCGGACGGTCGGCGCCGCCGAGGCCGAGCGAGACCCCGTGCGGCACGATGCGCGTGCCGCGCTCCCGCAGCCGCCCGAGCGCCTCGGGCAGGTGGCCCGGGCAGACGTTCTCGGCCACCACCTCGACCCAGTCCAGGCCGTCCAGCCGCTCGACCGCGTCCGCGATCTCCGGCCGCCAGCCGATGCCCACCCCCAGGTGTGCCATGGGCTTCATGTCCCCCCGCCCCCTCTCGTCCTACCGTGTGCGGATGTCATGGCCCCGACGCAGTCGCGCCAATCCGCACGAGGGGACGTTCAGAGCAACATTTGAGGTTCCCGGCGGCCGGCGCGGGCCCGCCCCGGCCGCCGGGAGGAAGTCAGAGCCGGGCCCGCAGCGCCGGATGGTCGGCGACGACGGTCGCGCTGCCGGGCGCGATCTCGGTGAACCCGGCGTCGCGGACCACCGGCAGCCCGCTCCCGCTCAGCTCCGCCCACCGCTCGCGCGCGGCCGTCCGTACGGCCAGGCGGAAGCCCGACTCCTGCCAGGCGGCCCGCTCCGCACGCGTCAGCTCCCACCACGCCAGCTGCGCCGCGTGCCCGGCCTGGGCCATCGCCTTGCCGGCGGACATGCCGAGGTCCGGGTTGAGCCACAGCACCGGCAGGGCGCAGCCGTCGGCCGCGGGGACCGGCTCCGGGTCGTCGAGGTCGGTACCCGATACCTGGAGCTTGGCCAGCTCCTTGGGCCAGCCGTCGAGGGGCACCGGCGGGAACACCCGGACCTGGGCGGCGTCACCGTGCACGGTGATGCCCGCCAGGGCCTCCGCCTTGCGCCACTCCGCGCCGCGCGCCCGCCGGACCACCTTGCGGATCCGCGCGTCCTGCCAGTCCCGGACGGCCTGCGCCCACGCGCCCTCGCCGCGTGCCCGCTCGTCGGTGAGCAGCACCAGCACGGCCCGGGCCGCGGTCTCCAGGGCATCGGTGCGGGCGGGCGGTTCCGCCTTCTCGATGCGCACCACCAGCGGCAGGACGAACTGCGGGGCCTCGTCCCGCAGTGCGTGCTCCCGACGGAAGGCACTGTCGGCCCCGACCGCGGGTACGCCGGAGGTGTCGTTCGTGTGCTGGCTGCTCATCCCGCCAAGGATGCCAGGTTCCGCCTTGAGGAGGATGTCCCGGGTGGCGGGCCCGGGCGAGGATCGGGGCCATGAAGAGTGATCTTTTCGCGTCCGAGAACCTGGCGCGGGCCGCCGAGACCCCCGGCATGAGCCTGCAGAACGCCAAGTCCGTGAAGTACAACGTCAACGGGGAGATGCTGGCCCGTCAGGGGTCGATGGTCGCCTTCCGCGGCGACCTGCAGTTCGAGCGCAAGGGACAGGGCATAGGCAGCATGCTCAAGCGCGCCGTCACCGGCGAGGGCCTGGCGCTGATGTCCGTACGGGGCCGGGGCGAGGCCTGGTTCGCCCACCAGGCGGGCAACTGCTTCATCATCGACATCGAGCACGGTGACGCCCTCACCGTCAACGGCCGCAACGTGCTGTGCTTCGACCCGACGCTGTCCTACGAGATCAAGATGGTGAAGGGCGCCGGCATGACCGGCGGCGGCCTCTTCAACAGCGTCTTCACCGGCACCGGCAAGCTCGCCGTCGTCTGCGACGGACACCCGATCATCATCCCGGTCACCGCCCAGGCCCCCGTCTACGTCGACACGGACGCGGTGGTCGGCTGGAGCGCCCAGCTGGAGACGGGTCTGCACCGCTCCCAGTCCGTCGGCTCGATGATCCGCGGCGGCTCCGGCGAGGCCGTCCAGCTGATGCTGCGCGGCGAGGGCTTCGTCATCGTCCGCCCGAGCGAGG
The DNA here is from genome assembly GCF_000720645.1 of Streptomyces sp. NRRL S-378. NCBI lineage: Bacteria > Bacillati > Actinomycetota > Actinomycetes > Kitasatosporales > Streptomycetaceae > Streptomyces > Streptomyces sp. NRRL S-378. The sequence continues at coordinate 43,137 of NZ_JOBX01000015.1, read as the reverse complement.
TCACCGAGACGGCGGCCGCGCACTGAACCTCACCACCGGCGGGGGTGAGGGGGCACGACCGACCGTCACGTCCCGATCAGTTCGGAGACCTTCACGAAGCGGTAGCCGCGCTTGCGCAGTTCCGGGACGATCTTCTGGATGGCCTCCTCGGTGACGGGGGCGGCGCTGCGCGTGCAGTGCATCACCACCACCGAACCGGGTTTCACCCCGGCGAGGACCTGTTCCGCCACCGCGTCGGGGTCCTTCGCGAAGGCGTCCCCGCTGACCACGTCCCACTGGACCGCCGTGACCTTGGCCGTGGACAGGGCCCGCAGCGCCGGGTCGTCGTAGCAGCCGCCGGGGAAGCGGAAGTACGGGACGGTGTTGACGGCCCCGGCCTGCCGGAAGGCGGCGAAGGCCCGGTCCACGTCGGCCCGGGCGGCGGCGCCGTCCAGCGCGGGCAGTCCGTAGCAGGGGGACGTGAAGGCGTGGTGGCTGTACGAGTGGTTCGCGACCTCGAAGTTCGGGTCGGTCCCGATGGCCTTGGCCTGGTCCGGGTACTCCTCGGCCCAGCGGCCCGTCATGAAGATCGTCGAGGGCACCTTGAGGGTGCGCAGCGTCGAGATCAGCTGCGGGTTGTCGAAGCGCTCCCCGCCCGCGGCGCGCGGCCCCTGGTCGGAGGTCATGTCGGCGTCGAAGGTCAGTGCCACGGTCTTGTCCGTGTGCTGCTTCGCCCGCTCGAAGACGGGGGTCAGGCCGTCGGGGCCGGGTGCCAGGGTCGGGACCTTGCCGGGAGCACCGGCCGGCGGGGCGCCCGGGGCGGGGCCGCCCGGGGAGGCGGCCGCCGAGCCGGGCGCGGACGCCGCGGGCGCGGACGCCGCCGGGGCGGACGCCGGCGGCGTGCCCATGCGGGCTTCGCGGCCGGCGTCCGTGGTGCCGGAGCCGCCGCCGCAGCCCGCGAGGGAAGCGGTGAGGGCGGCACTGAGTGCGGCCGCGGCCGTCACCTTGCGCATGCGCACAGAAATGGTCACGCACGCAAAATATATGACTATGTGACAAGTGGGTGTCCGCGGCACTCCACATCTGCCGCGAGACCCCCGGTCAGCGCCGCCAGGGGCCCGTCACGGCGAAGGTCGTGCCCGGGGCGTAGGCGTTGACGTACATCGTCCGTCCGTCGGGGGAGAAGGTGATCCCGGCGAACTCCCCCCACTCCGGGGCCCCCGGGGCGCCGACGTCCTGGGCGTTGCGGGCCACCGGGTAGACCTCGCCGCCCGCCGTCACCCCGAACACGTACTGCGCCCCGCCGCCGTCCTCGCACACCATCAGACCGCCGTCCGGGGCCAGGCAGATGTTGTCGGGGGAGTCCCCGGGCAGCCGGACGTCGGCGGCCGGGCCGAAGAGCACGTCGAGCCGGAGCCGGGCGCGGCGCGGATCGTAGAACCACACCTGTCCGTGGTGGTCGGCGGGCGCGCCCTCGCCCGTGCGGGCGTAGCTGGACACGAAGTGGACGCCCCGGCCGCCCCAGTAGCAGCCCTCCAGCTTCTGCGCGTGGGTGATGCCGCCCCGCCCGAAGTCCTGGTGCCGGATCGGGGTGCCGGCGGCCGAGGGGTCCGGTACGGGCACCCATTGCACCGGGAACTCCGCCCCGGGCTCGTCCACCACCGCCAGGTCCGCCAGGCCCGGCACCCGCAGGGCCTCCAGGGTGCCCCCGGCCCGCAGCGAACCGGTGCCGCCGAGCGGCCGGTCCGGCAGGAACCGGTAGAACAGCCCGAACGGCCGGACGAAGGCGTCCTCGGTCTCGTAGACGACACCGCGGTGCGGGTCCACGGCGACGGCCTCGTGCGCGAAGCGGCCCATCGCGGTGAGCGGGACGGCGCCCGTGCGCCGCGGCCGGGCGGGGTCCACCTCGAAGACGTAGCCGTGGTCGCGGCCGTAGCCGGAGGTGCCGGCCCGGTCCTCGGTCTCCTCGCAGCTCAGCCAGGTGTTCCAGGGGGTGCGGCCGCCCGCGCAGTTGACGGCGGTGCCGGCGAGGGCGACGCGCTCGCCGGTGACCCGCCCGTCCCCGGCGAGGTCCAGGGCCGTGCAGCCGCCGAGTGCCCCGGGGTCGTAGGTCAGCCCCGGTACGGCGGGGACGCGCAGGGCGGCGGTGGCGCGGTTCTCGTGGTTGCGCACCAGCCGCACCCGGCCGCCCCCGGCGTCGAAGGCGGCCATCCCGTCGCAGTTGGCGGGGACGGCCCCCTCACCGGAGCGCAGCGGGTCGCCGGCGCGCGAGAGCACCCGGTAGCCGAACCCGGCGGGCAGGTCGAGCAGCCCGCGCGGGTCCGGGAGCAGAGGCCCGTACCCGCCACCCGCCCGGGCGGCCCGGGCGGAGGCGGGGGAGCCGCCGGCGAACAGCGAGCCCAGTGCTCCGCTGAAGGCGATCGCGCCCGCGGCGAGCAGGCTGCGTCGGGAGACGGACATCGGCGGCTCCGGTGGGAACGTCGGAACGTCAGGGGCGGGTGGTGCCGGGGAGGCAGGCCACCGCCGGGTTGAAGGTCTCGTGCAGGCCGCGGGGGTTCTTCTTCCACAGCCACAGGTGCAGGGCGTAGTGGACCGGCTGGCCGGGGAAGTTGCCAGGCTTGGGGCCCTTGAACGCGGTGCCGAACATGGTGGGGCGGTCGTCGTCCGTGGTCAGCTTCTGGTCGCGGTCGTAGACCAGCCACTGCACCCCGACGAGGCGCTTGCCGCCGCGCCCGTCGTCCTCGTAGTACAGCGCGGCGGGCTTCGTCGGGTCGACGGAGTTGTCGTACTTGTGGTTGAAGTGCGGGTAGCCCAGCGCGCCGGTCCGGCCCGCCCTGTCAAAGACGCAGTACTTGTCCGGCACGTAGCCGTCCGCCACCGCGTGGGCGTGCACCTGGTACCTGGCGGTCGCGCCGTACGCGGTCGCCCGGTCGGCCAGGGCCCGACCGGTGGCCGGGCCGTGGTCGGCGGAGGCCGTCGGTGCGGCGACGGCCGCCAGGGCGAGCGAGGCGGCTGCGATGAGGGCGGGGGTGAGACGTCGGGCCATGCGCGGACTCCTCGTGACGGACTGGCTGGTGGCACAGCAGCCCTTCCCACCGGCCCCCGTACCCGCCCCGCGTCCGTCCCGTACACGGCACGGACGGACGACCGCCGATCGGCCGACGGCCGACGGGCGCTCACCGGGCGGCCGGGCGGGCGGCCGAGCCGCCGTCCCCGGCCGACCGCCGGCCGGACGTCCGCAGGCCGGCGGCCAGGCCACCGGCCTACGGCGGCTCACCCGAACGGGAGCGGCGCCGTTTCGCGGCGCACCGGCACGGGGAACCGGTGAGTCCGCAGACGGCCGTTGCGACGGCCACGGCCACGGCCACGGCGGCCGGTGCGACGGAGGGTGCGGAACATGGCGCAGCGGGATGCGGCACCGAACGGCGACGGAGGACTGCGGGACATCGTCTCGGCCGTCTCCCGGGGCGCGCCGGAGTACCGGCAGTGCCCCCACCCCCTGTACGCGGCCCTGCGCGAGCAGGACCCGGTGTGCCGGCTGACCCCTCCCCACGGGATCGACACCTATCTGATCACCCGCCACGACGACGCCCGCGACGCCCTGTCGGACCCCCGGTTCAGCAAGGACATGCGCGGCGCCATCGACACCTACCACGCGGTGTACGGCAGCTTCTTCGACGCACTCGACGACAACGTGCTCTTCTCGGACCCGCCGCGGCACACGCGGCTGCGCCGCATCCTGCGGAGCGCCTTCACCCCCCGGCGGGTGGAGCAGATGCGTCCGAGGATCACCGAGATCGCGGAGACGCTCCTCGACGAGTGCCGCAGGGCCGGCACGGTCGACCTGATGGCCTCGTTCGCGTTCCCGCTGCCCGTCGCGGTCCTGTGCGAGCTGATGGGCATCCCGCAGGAGGACCGCCCGGAGATCCTGGAGCAGTTCGCGGTCGTCACCCGCTCCCGGTTCGACCCCAGCCGCAGGGCGGAGCTGCAGGCGGCCGGGGAACGGCTCCAGCACCGGCTGGAGCGGCTCATCCAGGACACCCGGGACCACCCGTCGGACACCTTCCTCAGCGACCTGGTCCGGGCGGAGGAACGGCTGGACGACCCCGAACTGGTCGCGTCGCTGTGGGTCCTGTTCTTCGCCGGCCACAAGACCACCGCCTACCAGATCGGGAACTCCGTCCTCAACCTGCTGCTCCACCCCGAGCAGGCGGCCAGGCTCCGCGAGGACCCCCGGCTCATCCCGGGGGCGGTCGAGGAGATGCTCCGCTTCGAGGGCTCGGTGGAGACGTCGACCTTCCGGTACGCGGCCCAGGAGGCCCGGATCCGGGACACGGTGATCCCCAAGGGCTCCCTGGTGCAGATCGCGATCTCCGCGGCCAACCGGGACCCGGAGCGGTTCGACGCGCCCGACGAACTGGACGTGACGCGCGAGGGCCTCCAGGGCACGCACCTGGGCTTCGGCCACGGCACCCACTACTGCCTGGGCGCGCCCCTGGCGCGGCTCGAACTCGAGATCGCGCTCGGCTGCCTCCTGCGGGAGTTCCCGGACATGCGGCCGGTGGACCTGGAGGAGACCCGCGGGGCGTGGCTCAAGGGACCGGTGGCGGCCTTCCGGGGGCTGGAGCACCTCCGGCTGGTCCTGGAGCCCTCGGGCCCGGACGGGGACCCGGGTGAGCCGACCCTGGCCGCCGTGGCCTCCGGAAAGTGACCCCAGACCCGATGGGCGGTGGATTGACATGACGGATTCCGTGAGCACCCCCGCGCTGCGCCTCCTGGGGACCCCGGCGGACGAATTGCGCATCGCCGCGGTGGGCACCAGCGAGGTCATCCGGATCGCCCGGGGCCCCTCCGCGCCGGTCGCGGGTACGGCGGGCCCGGTCCACTCGAAGATCGACATGCACCATCACTTCTGCGCCCCGGAGTGGCGCGAGTGGGCCGTGCACCACGGGCTCGTCACGCCCGGGCAACTGCCCCCGTGGACCCGCCTCGACACCGAGGCGGCGATCCGCTTCATGGACGGCGCGGGCATCACCACCGCGGTCCTCAAGCCGATGCTGCCGGCCCGCTACCGGTCGTCGGCGCAGCTGCGCGAGGCGATCAACATCACGCTGCGGTCGATGATCGAGGTGGCCTCCGCGCACCCGGGCAGGTTCTCCTACTACGTGCCGCTCTTCCTGGACGACGAGGAGGCGTCGTCCTGGGCCGTGCGCCGCGGGCTCGGACAGCTCGGCGCCGTCGGCGTCAACGTGACCGCGAACTACGGGGGCGTCTACCTCGGGGACCCCAGTTACGACCGGCTCTTCCACGAGCTGAACGAACGCTGCGCGGTGGTCGACACCCACCCGCACAACCTCCCGGGTTGCGCGCCGGGCGCGTCGACGGTCCCCGGCATCCCGAACTTCATGTGCGACTTCCTGCTGGACACCACCCGGGCCGCCGTGAACATGATCAGCAGGCGGACCCTGGACCGCTTCCCGGACATCTCCGTGGTCCTGCCGCACGCCGGCGGCTTCCTGCCGTACATCGCCACCCGCCTGCAGGCCCTGGGGCGGTTCTGCGAGCCGAGCGTGGAGCCCGCCGCCGTCCGCGACCACCTGGGCCGCTTCTACTACGACACCGCAGGCCCCATGGCGCCCGCCGCGACCCTGCTGGAGCACGTGCCGGCCGACCACGTCCTCTTCGGCACGGACTGGCCCGCCGCCCCCGCCGACACGGTCATGGACCTGGCACTGCCCGCTCTCGACGCGGACCCGGCCTTCACCCCGGAGCAACTGCGGGGGATCTACCACGGCAACGCCCTGCGCCTGATCCCGCAGCTCGCGACCGCCTGAGCCGCGGGGGTGCGGGCCGCGCCGTGCGGCCCGTACCCCCGTCGGCGGTGATCAGGCGAGCTTGGCGCTCAGGGTGATCGTCGTGCCCGTCAGGGCCTGGCTCACCGGGCAGTTCTTCTTCGCGTCCTCGGCGGCGGCGACGAAGGCGTCGTCGTCCAGGCCGGGGACCTCACCCTCGACGGTGAGGTGGATGCCGGTGATGCCCTCGCCGGGCTGGAAGGTGACGTCGGCCTTGGTCTCCAGGCGGGTGGGCGGGGTGCCCGCGCCCGCGAGGCCGTGGGACAGCGCCATCGAGAAGCAGCTGGAGTGGGCGGCGGCGATCAGCTCCTCGGGGCTGGTCTTGCCGTTCGCGGCCTCGGAGCGGGCGGGCCAGGAGACGTCGTACGAGCCGATGCCCGAGGAGTCGAGGCTGACGACACCCTTGCCCTTCAGCAGGTCGCCTTCCCAGACGGTGTGCGCGTGACGCGTGGTGGCCATGGTGATCCCTTCGCAGAGGTGGGGAAACGGCCGGGCTCCCGAGAGGGGGCCCGGCGTTCCCAAACCTACTGGGACACCAGGGGTTTCGCGTCGCGCGCCAGCGCGGTGAGCCGCGATATGGCGCGGAAGTACTTCTTCCGATAACCGCCGTTCAGCATCTCCTCACTGAACAGCCTGTCGAAGGGGACACCGGAGGCCAGGACCGGGACCTCGCGGTCGTACAGCCGGTCGGCCAGGACGACCAGCCGCAGCGCGGTGGACTGGTCCGGCACCGGGCCGACGTCGGTCAGGCAGACCGCCGTGATCCCGTCGGTCAGCGCGCCGTAGCGGCTCGGGTGGACCCGGGCCAGGTGTTCCAGCAGCCCGGGGAAGTCGTCCAGGCTCGCGCCCTCGGTGGCGTAGGCGGCCTTGGCGACCTGCTCGTCGGAGAACGGCGCCGGGGCCTCCGGCAGGCCGCGGTGGCGGTAGTCCTGGCCGTCGATCCGCAGCGGCCGGAAGTGCGCCGACAGGCCCTGGATCTCCCGCAGGAAGTCCGCGGCGGCGAAGCGGCCCTCGCCGAGCTTGCCGGGCAGCGTGTTGGAGGTGGCGGCCAGCGCCACGCCCTGCTCCACCAGGCGGCTGAGCAGCGAGGACACCAGCACGGTGTCGCCCGGGTCGTCCAGCTCGAACTCGTCGATGCACAGCAGCCGGTGCCCGCCGAGGGTCTGCACGGTCTGCTGGAAGCCGAGCGCGCCCACCAGGTTCGTGAGCTCCACGAAGGTGCCGAAGGCCTTGAGCGCGGGCTCGGCCGGGGTGGCGTGCCACAGGGAGGCGAGCAGGTGGGTCTTGCCGACGCCGTAGCCGCCGTCGAGGTAGACCCCGCGCGGCGCGGCCGGGGCCGCGGGCTTCTTCGAGAACCAGCGCTTCTTCCCGGCGCCGCTCGCGTGCGCCCCGCCCAGGCCGGCGGCGAAGCCGCTCAGCACGGTGACCGCCTCGGACTGGCTCGGCTGGGCCGGGTCGGGGTTGTAGGTGTCGAAGCGGACGGAGTCGAACCGCGGCGGCGGCACCATCTCGGCCACCAGCCGTTCGGCGGGAACCCGCGGCTCCCGGGCGCACAGGGCCTGCGGCCCGGCGTCGGCTATCGGGGGCCGACCGGAGGGGGAACCGGAGGTGGAGAGTGATGTCGACACAGCCCTTAACTCTACGGGGCGTGGCACACTGCACCGATGCGACGCCTGTTCCCTGTGACCGATCAGACACCAGCCCGGAGCCAGGACGGGGCGGACCGGGAGTGGTCGCTCGACGAGCTCGCGGACGCCTACGCGTACCCCGCCCTGGCGGCGGACGGCCGCTGGCTGCGGGCCAACATGGTCTCCACCCTGGACGGCGCCGCCCAGCACGAGGGCCGCTCCCAGCCCATCTCGGGCGAGACCGACATGCGGATCTTCGGTACCCTGCGGGCGCTGGCCGACGTGGTGGTCGTCGGCGCGGAAACGGTTCGCCAGGAGGGCTACCGTCCGGCCCGCGCCCGGGAGGCCTTCGCGGCCCGCCGGGCGGCCGCCGGACAGGGCCCGGCCCCCGCCCTCGCCGTGATCACCGCCAGCATGGACCTGGACTTCTCGCTGCCCCTGTTCACCTCCCCGCTGGTGCCGACCCTGGTGGTCACCGGCGCCGCCGCGCCCTCCGGCCGCGTGGCCGAGGCCGAGGCGGCCGGGGCCGAGGTGGTGGTGGCCGGCGACGGCGTCTCCGTCGACGCGGCCCGGGCCGTACGGGAGCTCGCCGGGCGGGGGCTGCGCCGCCAGCTCACCGAGGGCGGGCCCCGGCTGCTGGGCCAGTTCGTGGCCGCCGACGTGCTGGACGAGCTGTGCCTGACGATCTCCCCGACGCTCACGGCGGGGGGCGCCCAGCGCATCGCCGGAGGGCCTTCCGTCACGGTTCCACACCGGCTCGCGCCCGCCTGCGTACTGGAGGAGGCCGGGTTCCTGTTCACGAGCTACCGTCGGATCTGACAAGGGGCGGAATTTCCCGTTCCGCTTTGCTTCCGCTGGGCACATATACCTGCGCAGGCCCCGTGCGACAGCGGGGCAGGATGGTTTCCGCAGGGGCCGGCCGACCGGCCTCGGGCCCATGAAGGAGAGGGCGTCCGTGTTCACGAGCGTATTGATGATCGAGCAGCCGCTGACCACGGTGGACGTGGACTTCGTCACCAGCCTCCACGGAGACGACCCGGTCTCCTTCGTCGTCCTCATGCAGCCCCGGGGCGACCAGGACCGGCTGCTGCGCGCCATCGACGACGTGGCGCTCGGCGAGCTCCCGGAGGCCATCCGTGAGGGCGACGAACCCGAGGGCGAGGACGCGCTCGGCCCCGCCGCGCACGCCCTCGCGCACTCCCTGAACGCCCTGCGCGAGAAGGGTGCCAAGGCCGTCGGGCAGATCGTCGAGAAGCACCCGCTCGACAAACTGCAGTCCGTCGTGGACGAGACCGGCGCCGACGAGGTGATCGTCCTGACCTCGCCGCACTTCGTGGAGGAGTTCTTCCACCGGGACTGGGCCTCACGGGCGCGCCACAAGGTCGGCGTTCCCGTGCTCAAGCTCTTCGCCCACAACGAATAGGCTTGGGCCCCAGCGCACGACTGGGCCCCAGTGCCCGACGCACACAAGCACCGCACTCGATCCTGGAGCGACCTGAATGAAGCCCGGCCTGCCGACCGCCATGGAACGGCCCCACTTCATCGGCATCGGCGGCGCCGGCATGTCCGGCATCGCGAAGATCCTGGCCCAGCGCGGGGGGAAGGTCGCCGGCAGCGACGCCCGCGGCGACTCCGAGACCGCCGAGGCGCTGCGCGCCCACGGCGTCACGGTCCACGGCGGACACGCGGCCGACCACCTCGCCGCCGACTCCACCTGCGTGGTCGTCTCCAGCGCCATCCGCGCAGACAACCCCGAGCTGGCCCGCGCCGCCGAGCTCGGTATCCCCGTCGTGCACCGCTCCGACGCCCTCGCCGCCCTGATGGACGGACTGCGTCCGATCGCCGTCGCCGGCACCCACGGCAAGACCACCACCACCTCGATGCTGGCGGTCTCCCTCTCGGCCCTGGGCCTGGACCCCTCCTACGCCATCGGCGGCGACCTCGACGCCCCGGGCTCCAACGCCCACCACGGCGAGGGCGACGTCTTCGTGGCCGAGGCCGACGAGAGCGACCGTTCCTTCCACAAGTACACCCCGCAGGTCGCGATCATCCTCAACGCGGAACTCGACCACCACGCGAACTACGCCTCGATCGACGAGATCCACGAGTCCTTCGAGACCTTCGTCGGCAAGATCGTGCCCGGCGGCACCCTGGTCGTCGCCCACGGCCAGGAGGGCGCCGCCGAGATCGCCCGCCGCGTCGCGGACCGCGAGGACCTCACCGTCGTCACGTACGGCGAGGAGGAGGACGCCGACATCCGGATCACCAAGATCACCCCGCGCGGTCTGACCAGCGAGGTCACCGTGGTCCTGGACGGCCGGATGCTCACCTTCACCGTCTCCGTCCCCGGCCGCCACTACGCGCACAACGCCGTCGCCGCGCTCGCCGCGGGCGTGGCCCTCGGCATCCCCGCGCACAACCTGGCCTCCGCGCTCGGCAAGTACACCGGCGTCAAGCGCCGCCTCCAGCTCAAGGGCGAGGCCGCCGGCGTGCAGGTCATCGACTCCTACGCGCACCACCCCACCGAGATGAACGCCGACCTGGAGGCCATCCGCGGAGCCGCCGGCGACTCCCGCATCCTGGTCGTCTTCCAGCCGCACCTCTTCTCCCGCACCCAGGAGCTGGGCAAGGAGATGGGCCAGGCCCTCGCCCTCGCCGACGCCTCCGTCGTCCTGGACATCTACCCCGCTCGCGAGGACCCGGTCCCCGGCGTCACCAGCGAGATCATCATCGCGGCCGCCCGGGCCGAGGGCGCGGACGTCACCGCCGAGCACGACAAGGCGGCCGTCGCCGACGTCATCGCGGGAATGGCCAAGCCCGGCGATCTCGTTCTCACCATGGGCGCGGGCGATGTCACGGACCTCGGTCCGGCCATCCTCGCCCGCCTGTCGAGCTGAGAGGGAGCGGGAGAGTCATGTCGTACGAGGTCGAGAAGACGGACGAGCAGTGGCAGGCGGAGCTGACCCCGTCCGAATACCAGGTGCTGCGCCTCGCCGGCACCGAGCCGGCCTTCCGCGGTGAGTACACCGACACCAAGACGGAGGGCGTCTACTCCTGTCGCGGCTGCGGGGCCGAGCTGTTCCGCTCCTCGGAGAAGTTCGACTCGCACTGCGGCTGGCCGTCCTTCTTCGACCCGAAGGACACCGACGCCGTCGAGCTGCTCGCCGACACCTCGCACGGCATGGTCCGCACCGAGGTCCGCTGCGCGAAGTGCGGCTCCCACCTGGGCCACGTCTTCGAGGGCGAGGGCTACCCGACGCCCACGGACCAGCGGTACTGCATCAACAGCATCTCGCTGCGCCTGACCCCGGCCCCGGAAGCGGGCTGACCCCCAGGACACCCCGGAGGACACGCCGGGACGCCCCGGGGCGTCCCAGCACGCCGACAGGCCCTCCCGGCCCCCCGCGGGCCGGGAGGGCCCGGCCGTGTCCGGACCCGGACGGGCGGCGCGCTCAGCCGCTGCACTGGGTCAGTTCGCCGCCCTGCCGGACGCTGTACTGGCCGGGCGGCACGTTCATGACCTGGAAACCGCCGTTCTGGGCGATCTCGACCGTCCCGCCGAAGCCGGCCGACCCGTACACGTAGGCCGGGCCCGGGGTGAAGCCGCCGCCGGACAGGTGCACCTTCCCGTTCTCGAGGACCCCGGAGGTCGAGCACGTCGCGGCGGGGACGACGGCCGGCGGGGTGTGCGGGAGGGCCGCGAGCGCGGCGGGGGCGGTGACGAACGAGGCGGCCACGAGGGGGCCGAGGACGAGGAGCCGTGTGCACCGGTTCATGGGACTTCCTCACCGGGAGGGATCGTCCTTCCATCGTCACCCCGCCCGCTGCCCGGTGCGACCCGGGGCGCGGCCGGCCGGAACCGGACGGCGATGGTGTCGGGGACGTCGCGGTTCGGTTCCGATCCGGTCTCTGGCCTGGGGCGATCCCACGGAGATAGCACGTTCGGCCTGTGAAGACACCTATCCGTTTCTTCCGTCTGTCTGGTTATGATCGGCCCCTCACATCCCGTCACGGCCCCACCCGTTGTGGCCGTCCCCTCCGCAGTTCCGTGCCCGGTCCGGCCGTTCGGCCACCCCTGACGTCCCCAGCCGCCCCCGCTCCCGAGGACCGATGTCTCCCATAGAACCCGAAGGCGTAAGAGGGCAGTCGACGACGCGTCGCTGGCGCAACGTGCGCCTGCGCACCCTCCTGATCTGGCTGGCCGTGGTTCCCACGGTGGCGATGGGCACCCAAGTCACGTTGACCGCCGACCGGTTGCTGGAGCAGTCGGCGCGGCTGCGGGCCGACGTGGAGGCCGCCGAGCGGGTCGGCGCACCGCTCTACACGCTCCTGGTCGACATGCAGGAGGAGCGGACGGCGACCGCGGCCCAGTGGGCGGGCACCGACGGGGCCGAGACCGAACTGCGCGTACGGCGCGCCGCCACGGACACGGCCGCGGCCGAGTTCCGCCGCCTCGCGGACGATCCGTCGAGGTCCTTCACCGAGGTGACCCGGCAGCTCGACAGACTGCCCGCCTACCGCCAGCGCGCGGACACCCGCAGCGGCGCCGCCGACAGCACCCTCGCCTACTACTCCGATGTGATCGGCAAGGTCATCCAGGTCTACCAGCAGGAGTTCAGCCACGCGGAGGACGCCGAACTCGCCCAGGCGAGCCGCCCCGTCGTGTCGATGCTCCAGGCCACCGAGATGGTGGCCCGCGAGGACACCGTCCTGGCCCTCGCCGGACCGTCCGGGGAACTGAGCTTCGTCGGCTACGACCAGTTCGTCAGTTCCCTGGGCGCCCAGCGCTACCTCCACGAGGCGCTGATCGTCCCGCACCTGACGGAGCGGGACGAGCGGTTCTACGAACGGGTCGTCGGCTCCGAGGACTGGCAGGCGAAGACGCGCATCGAGAACGCGGTCCTCTCCGGGCACAAGGACACCGTCGCCGGCATCAAGGTGCCCGCCGAGGTCGGCGACTGGAAGTCCGCGCACGCCAACTTCTCCGTGCAGATGACCACCCTCAACATCGACCTGGCCCGCTCGGTGCTCGCCCGCGGCGAGGCCAAGGCCGCGGAGCTGCAGGCCGAGGTCGCCTGGCTGATAGCCGGGAGCGGCGGCGGGCTGCTGGCCGTCGTGGTCGTGGTCGTGTTCACCACCCGGTCCGTCCTGCGGCGCCTGCGCGAACTGCACGAACGCACGGTCACGGTGGCCGAGGAGACCCTCCCCGACGTCGTCGCGCGGCTCGAGCGCGGACAGACCGTGGACCCCGGGACGCTGCCGTCCGTCACCGGCGACCGGGACGAGGTCGGGCGCGTCAGCGACGCGTTCGCCCGGGCCGTCGCCGTGTCGGTCGACGGACACCGGCGGCTGGCCGCCGAGCGCCACGGCTTCGGCCTGTTCGCCTCGGGCATCGCCTCGCGCACCGGGAACCTCGTCAGCCGCCAGCTGAGCCTCACCGAGGACCTCCAGGACACCTTCGGCCACGACGAGGCGCTGCTCGCCCAGTTGATGCGGTCCGACCAGCTGACGGTCGGCATGCGGCGGCAGATCGAGAACCTCCTCATCCTCGCGGGCGGCGAGGTCCCCGACCCGCACACCGAGCCCATGCGCGTCGCCGACCTGCTGCGCGAAGCCGCCGCCGAGGTCGAGGACTTCCGGCGCATCGAGCGGCAGGCCCTCGACGAGACCAGCGTGGAGCCGAGCGTCATCAGCCAGATCAGCCACCTGCTGGCCGAGCTGCTCGACAACGCCACCCGGTTCTCCCCGCCGAAGTCCAAGGTGGTCATCCGCGCCGAACTGGTCGCGGACGGGCTGACCGTCGAGATCGAGGACCGCGGGCCGCGGGTGAGCCCCGAGCGGTACGAGGAGATGAACGGGCGCCTGCACCAGGCCCCGCCGTACTCGGTGCTCGCAGAGAACGCGCACCGGCTCGGGCTCTTCGTCGTGGGCCACCTCGCCGACCAGCTCGGCGCCACGGTCACCCTGCGCCGCTCCGTGTACGGAGGCACCTGCGCGGTGGTGGTCCTGCCGGCCGAACTGCTGCTGCCGACCGAGGGGGAGGCCCCGAGCCAGCCCGCCCGCCGCGAACCCGCGCTCCCGGCCCCGGCCGCCGAGCCCACCGCCGCTGCGGCCGTGCCCGCTCCGTCGGGCCCCGAGCCGGCCGCCGCCGAGGAGCCCGAGCGAGATCCCGAGCCCGAGCAGGAGCCGGACTCCGCGCCCGAGCCGGATCCCGGGCCCGAGCCGGTCGCGCACACCAGCGCCGGACTGCCCAGCCGTCGTACGAAGGCGCCCCGGCCGGCGCCCGCCTCCGTACCCGCCGTCGCATCCGCGGCACGGCCGGCCCCGCCGGCCGCCCCCACGCGGCCGGCCCTCCCCGAGCGGGTCCCGCAGACCCACATAGCCGACCAACTGCGCGCGCCCCGCGTGCCGGAAACACGGGTTCCCCAGGACACCGCGACACCCGAAGAGGTCGCCGACGCCTGGGCGGACTACGAACAGGGGACCCAGACAGTGGAAGAAGAGCTCCGACGGGATCAGCCATGACCACCTCATCGAACACCGCCGCATCCAACGACGCGATCTACAGCGTCCTCGACAACAACCTGAGCAGAATCGCCGGCATCCAGGGAGCCGTGCTGCTGTCCAACGACGGCATCCGGCTCAGCGCCTACCTGCTGGACCAGCCCCAGGCCGAGCGCATGGCGGCCGCCGCCTCCGGTATCGCCTCCACGATGAAGGCGATATCCCGCGAGATCGACGGCGGCCGCGTCATCCGCCAGCTCGTCGAAATGGACGACAGGTACCTCTGCATCGTCGGCTGCGGCGAGGGCAGCACCCTCATCGTGGTGACCTCCCGCAAGGCGCGCCTCGGCGAGCTCGGCGGCGAGGCCGTCCGTACCGCGCAGGCGCTCGGCGAATGGCTGGGCACCCCCGAGCGCGGCCAGGTACCGAACCAGTAATGCCGCAGGACGAGCCGCAGCCGCAGCCCGCAAGCCGCCGCCGTACGCGGCTGTACGCCCTCACCGACGGCCGTACGGCCGCTGCGCACACCGTCCTGACCATGGACACCACCGTCACGGCGGCGGTCGCCGGCGACGCGCACGGGGGACTGCCCACCGAGTGGCAGGAGATCCTCGTCATGTGCGCGCCGCCGGGCGGGCGGGCGGTCGCGGAGATAGCGGCGCGGATGAACATCCGCCTCACCCCGATGACGCTGCTCCTCGGCGAACTCGCCGAACGCGGGCTGATCACCCACCGGCCGCCCCTGGCGGCCTCCGACACCACCGACGTCAACCTGCTCATGAGAATCAGGGACAACCTTGCCCGGATATGACACGCCCGCCCCGCCCGCCTCCGGGGACCCGGACCCGGTCAAGATACTCATCGCCGGTGGATTCGGGGTGGGCAAGACCACCCTGGTGGAGACGATCTCCGAGATCGAGCCCTTGCGGACGGAGGAGCGGCTGACGGCCGCGGGCGTCGGCGTCGACGACCTCGAAGGCATCGAGTCCAAGACCCTCACCACCGTGGCGATGGACTTCGGCCGGATCACCCTCACCGACGCCGGAGTCGTCCTCTACCTGTTCGGCACACCGGGCCAGGAACGCTTCTGGTTCATGTGGGACGACCTGCTGGGCGGCGCCCTCGGGGCGATCGTGCTGGTCGACACGCGACGCCTCGACCGCAGCTTCCCGGCCGTCGACTTCTTCGAGAGCCGCGGCCTGCCCTTCGTCGTCGGCGCGAACTGCTTCCACGGAGAACAGCCCTACACCGCCGAGGAGATCGCCGCGGCCCTGCACCTGCGCGACCCGAACACGCCCGTCCTCATGCTCGACGCCCGCTCCCGCACCGACGTCCGCGCCTCCCTGCTCGCGCTCCTCGACGTACTCATCGACCGTGCGGAGCAGCCCCCCACGGCCGTCACCGGCTGACCACCCCGACCCCACCCGGCACGACGTCCGCCAGGTGGTCCGCCAGGGTGCGGTGGGGGGTCCAGCCCCGGGACCGGGCGCGGGTCAGGTCCAGGACCACGGGGTGGGCCAGCTGGTCCACCGCGTAGCGGCTGAGCGCCGGCTCGGCGGTCGCAAGCGCCTCCGCGACCCGGGCCGCCGTGCGGGCCAGCCGCAGGGGCAGGTGCCGGATGCGGGCCCGGACGGCGTGCGCGTCCAGCACCGCGCGGACCGCGGCGTCACGTTCGTACGGCTCGCCGTCTGCGATGTTGTACGCCCCCGGAGGCCAGGCCGCGGCCGCGAGGCAGGCCTCCGCGAGGTTCTCCACGGCCGTCAGGCTCAGCCGGACGTCCGGGCCCGGCAGCAGCAGGGTGCCCGCGCGGACCCGGGACAGCAGCCGGGGCAGCAGCGTGGTGTCGCCCGGCCCGTACACGGCCCGCGGGCGCAGCACCACCGCCCCGGCGGCCAGCGCCAGGGCCTCGCCCGCCGCCTTCGTGCGGCCGTAGGCGTTCAGCTGCCCGGCGCGCGGATGGTCCTCGCCGACCAGCGAGCGGTCGAGCCGCGGGTCGTAGACGCTGGCACTGCTCACCCACACCACCGGCCGGCCCGCGGCGGCCCGCATCAGCCGCTCGGTGCCGACGACGTTGACCCCGTGCATCAGTGCCTCCGCCGCGGAACCGGGGGAGGGGTCGCCGACCGCCGCCGCGCAGTGCACCACCACGTCCACTCCGGTGAGGTCCGGGTCGCCCGCGGCCGCGTCCCAGAACCGGTGCTCGCCCACCGGGCCGGGCCTGCGTCCCAGACCCACCACCCGCGCACCGGCCGCCGCCGCGGCGCGCGCCACGTGCCCGCCGCAGAAGCCGCTCGCGCCCGTGACCGCGATCATGACGCCGCCCGCACGCACAGCGTCCGCCAGCCCGGCAGCGCCGCGCCCCGGTCCACCCGGGCCCGGGTCACCACCGGCCGGTACGGGGCCAGCGCCGCCAGTACGTCGGCCAGCTGGACGGACGCCAGCCGGGCCCCGGGGCACGCGTGCGCCCCCGCTCCGAACACCAGCCGGGACAGCGCCGCTTCCGCGGGCCGGCGGGCGTCCGGGTCGCGGCGGTGCGCGCCCGCCGCGTGCCGGGCGACCAGCAGCAGCCGGTCGCCGGCCCGCACCGGGCAGCCGCCGACCGTGCCGTCCGCTGCCGCCACCCGCGGCAGCAGCGGCGAGGCCGCCGTGACCCGCAGCAACTCGGCCGCCAGTACCGGGCCCAGCACCTCGTCGGCCGCCTGGTCCCACAGTCCGGCGTCGGCGCACCAGGCCACGGCCCGCGGCAGCGCGGCCACGGTGGTGTTCACCGCGGCCACCGCCACCATCGCTGCCAGCGCGCCCTCGGCGGGACCGGGGTCGTGTCCGCGCGAGCCCCCTCCCACCGCTGGCGCCGCGTCGCGGACACCGCCCAGCAGGGCGCCGAGCCGGCCGGCGGCCCGAGCCGCACCGGCCTCGGCGCCCGGGCGGCGCGGGCCGGGCAGGTGGCTGCGTACGGAGGCGGCCGCGGCCTCGGCGGCTGCCCGCGCGACCTGGCACGGGTCGGCGCCGGAGCCCAGCAGCGCGCACACCACCGTCCCGGAGAGCTCCCGGGCCAGCTCGACGAGGTCCACCTCCCCGCCTCCGGCGAGCGGCGCGAGTCGGCGGACGAGCAGGGGCTGCCACCGCGCCCGCAGGTCTTCCACGCCGGTGGCGCCGAGCCCGGCTGCCAGGTCCCGCCGGGCCGACCGGTGCTCGCCGCCCTCCTGGTCGAAGAGCACGCCCCCGTCGCCCGCCAGCGCGGAGCGCGCGGCCGCGCCCGTCGTTCCCTCGGCCGTCCGGTCGAGCGGCAGCCGGGTCAGCGCCTCCCGGTAGGCCTCGGCCCCGTGGACCAGCAGGGTGCCGCCGATCCGGCGGACGGGCCGTCCGCGCGTCGCGGCGAGCAGCGCGAACAGCACGGGGTGTCCGCCCAGGTAGACCCGCCGGTCGCGACGGCGGGCCCGGGTGTGGGACACGGGACTCATCAGGGCGGTACCTCCGTGGGGTGGGTGGACGGGGGAGAGGTGGCGCTGCGGGCGGGTGCTCGGCCGGGCCCGGGCGTCTCCGGGTCCGGGCGTCATGCCGGGCCCAGGCGTCGCGCCGCCAGGGCGGCCGTCGCCGCGCGGTCCGGTTTGCGTGAACGCCCCGACAGCGGGATCCGCGCGAGGAGCACCTCGTCCGGGCGGGCCGTGCCCATCCGGGAGACCGGCTCCGACAGGGCCGCGCGCAGGGCCGGTTCGTCCGCGCCGCGCTGCGGCTGTACGACGGCGACGAGGCGTTCGTCGCCGTCGTCCGCCGGGATCCCGACGAGCACGGCCAGCTCCACCCCCGGCACGTGCAGGGCGGGCTCGTACAGGCCGGGGTAGATGTTCTCGGCCCGGCGCAGCACCATGTCCTTGCACCGGCCCTCCAGGACGATGCGGCCCGTGTCGTCCAGCCGCGCCCGGTCGCCCGTGCGCACCCACGGGTCGGGCTCCTCCCCGAGGTAGCGGTGGCGGGCCGCCGGCCCGGCCAGCAGCAGCTGTCCCGCCCCGTCCCGCTCGGCCCGTACGCCCGGCAGCGGGGCCCCGACCAGGTCCCCGGGCCCGTCGAAGGCGGACTTCTCGCGGGACTCGACCGCTGCGGCGGGGAACAGCTCGGTGAGCGCGTACACGCCCCAGGCCTCGGCCGCGCCCGCGTCCCGTACCCGTTCCAGCAGTCCGGCGCCGGCCGGCGCCGAGCCCGTCCACACCCGCCCGTGGAAGCGGGCGCCCGCCCCCAGGGCGTCCCGCAGCCGCGGCGGGGTCAGATAGGTGTCGCAGGGCCGCAGCCGTGCCAACTGCCGCGTCAGGATGCGCGTGTTGGCGGCGGGCAGGGCCACGGGGGCGCCCCGCGTCAGTGCGGGGACGAGGACGAAGAAGGTGCCGCCGAGCACCGGCGCGTCCCCGGGGGCGTCGAAGAGGGAGGAGACCGTGGCCATGCCGGCCGACAGGCTCGCCCGCGTGTGCACCACGGCCCGCGGCCGGGAGGTGGTCCCGGAGGTGAAGACGATCACCGCGTCGGCATCGCCGTCCACGGCGGCCCGCGGCACACCGGCCCGGGGCGCCCCCAGGTCCAGCGCGGGCGCGCATCCCGGCAGCCGGGGCCCGACCGTGGCCACCGGGCCGAGCCCGGCCAGGTCGGGCAGTGCGAGCCCGGCCCTGCGGGCCAGCGGCCGGGCCCAGCCCGCCACCGCCTGCGCGGCCGCGTCGGCCAGCACCAGCGCGGGCCGCGCCAGCGCGAGGCGGGCGCGCAGGACGTCGGGCCCGGCGCCCGGGTCCAGGAGGGCCCCGCGCAGCCCGAGCCGCCACAGCGTGAGCAGGACGGCGAGGGCCCGCGGGCCCGGGCGCACCGCGACGCCGACGGTGTCCCCGGCGCGCAGCCCGCGTGCGTGCAGAGCGGCGGCGAACGCGTCGGCCAGTTCGGCGAGTTCGCCGCGGGTGGCGCGCACCCGGGGCGCCCCGGTCCGGGTCGCGGTGAGTACGGCGGGCCGTTCGGGGCGGCTGCGCAGTGCGTGGTCGAGTCGGTCCAGCATCAGCGGGGGTCGTCCGTTCCGTGCTTCCCGCTGCCCTGGTCCAGGTACCAGCGGGCGGTGCCGGCGAGCCCGTAGGCCCGCAGGCGCCGTGTCGAGTTCTCCACGACCATCTCCCGGCAGTGGACGATCCGGTCGGTGTGGCGGCGTACGGCGTTGAGGAAGAGGCGGTCGGTCGGCGAGGGGCGCCGCGGCATCCCGCCGACGGCCAGGTACAGCTCGGCGGTGATCGCCATGTTGTTCCCGGCGTGCATGCGGTACGGCGCCCGGTAGCCGTGGCGGCGGGCGTGCCGCGGCCGCAGCCGGCCGAAGAGCGCGGCGAGCGCCACCAGCACGCCGAACCCGGCCCGGCCCAGCGGGCCGTGCTCGTCGCGGCGGGCCGTGATCCGCCCGCACACGAGCCCGGGGCGGCGGGTGAGAGCGGTCCGCGCGGCGCCGGTCCAGCCGGGCCGGGGCAGGCAGTCGGCGTCGGTGCGGGCGAGGAGGGCCGCGCCCCGGCCGATCGCGTACCGGAAGCCGGTGTCCACGGCGGAGCCGACCCCCTTCTCGGGTTCCTCGATCACTTCCACCGGGAAGGGCGCGGACGCCGCGAACTCCCGGGCGACGGCTCCGGTGCCGTCCGCCGAGGCGTTGTCGACGACGAGCAGGGTGAAGTCCCGGTCGCGCTGCGCGGCGAGCGCCCGCAGGGTGTCCGCGAGCCGGGCCTCCTCCTCGTGCGCGGGTACCACGACCCACATGCGGCTCACGACTTCTCCCAGACCATCGTCATGATGCTGATGCCGCCGCCGAGGCCGACGAACAGCACCCGTTCGCCCGGCGCCAGTCCGGGGAACACGCGGTCCAGCTGTACGCCGATGCTCGCGCTCGCGATGTTGCCGAGCTCGGGCACGGTCACCACCAGCTTGTCGGCGGGCACCCCGGTCAGTTCGGCGAACCGCTCCAGATAGGGGACCGTGACCTGGTGGACGAGCACCTTGGCGAAGCCGTCCCAGCCCATCCCCGTGCGGTGCAGCGTCCGGTCGATGACGGCGGTGCCCACCTTCTCGAAGACGCCCCGCAGTTCGTGCCCGTCGCCGCGGAAGTAGGTGTACGCGTCCCCGCGCGGGTGCCGCGAACCGCCGCCGGGTATGCCGCCGACCTCCCAGTGCTCCGAGTGGGTCTCGGTGTCCACGTGCAGGATGCCGCCCCGGTCCACGGCTTCCACCACGACGGCCGCGCCCGCGTCGCCGAAGGTGTAGCCGGCGAATCCGTCGCGCAGCTCCGCGAGGCCGGACGGGTCCTTGCGCACCGCCCGGCTCGGGGTCTCCCCGGTGACCACCAGGGCCCGCCGGGCCCGGCCCGCGAGGATCATGGACCGGGCGAGGTCGATGCCGTTGACGAAGCTGTTGCAGGCGTTGGTGACGTCCAGGGCGTGGGCACGCGAGCCCAGCTCCGCCTGCACGATGTGCGCGGTCGCGGGCTCGACCATGTCGCGGGAGGCGGAGGCGAAGAGCAGCAGGTCGATGTCGAGCGGGGAGAGGGAGGCGGATTCCAGTGCCCGGCGGGCGGCGCCCACGGCGAGCGTGGAGGCGTACACCCCGTCGCCCGCGACACGGCGGGAGACGATCCCGGTGGCCTGCGTCAGCAGCCTCGGCGGCAGCGTCAGGCCACTGCGGCGCGCCACCTCCGCCTGGAGGGCCTCCGAGGACAGTGCCTCGTCGGGCAGGAAGCTGCCGACGGCGGTCGGCCCGGCGCTGCGCGGCGGGTCACACGGCTCGATGAACATGTCCACACGATGGCAAGGCGGGCGCGCCCGGGCCTGAGTACGGATGCTCAGTTCGGCGGGGTCCGGTGCGCGGCCCGGATGAGTAGGAACGCCGCGTTCCGGCCAAGTGGCCCGTTCCCGTCTTCTGTTGTGGGGCGGGTGGTCCGCCGTACCCTCCCGACGGTGCGGCAGCGGCGGGCCGCCGGGCGCGCGGGCCGCACCGGAACGCCTTGCGTTCTCCAGGTGTACGGCGCGGCGTCACGAGGACACCCCCGTCCGGTCCCCCGGGACCGCTGTCCTTGGGGCGCCCCTCGACTCCCCCTCACCCCCAGAGGTCGTCACCCCATGGCAGAACTCAACCGTCGCAGGTTCCTCCAGATAGCCGGTGGCACGGCCGCCGTCGCCATGCTGAACGACAGCATCGCGCGGGCCGCGGCCATCTCCGCCCAGGGCGCCACCGGAACGATCCAGGACATCGAGCACATCGTCGTCCTCATGCAGGAGAACCGGTCCTTCGACCACTACTTCGGCGCGATGAAGGGGGTCCGGGGCTTCGGAGACCCACGGCCGGTCCTCCAGGACAACGGCAAGTCGGTCTTCCACCAGTCGAACGGGACGAAGGACATCCTGCCCTTCCACCCGCAGATCGCGGACCTCGGGATGCAGTTCCTGGAGGGGCTCGACCACGACTGGGCCGGCGGCCACCAGGCCTACAACAACGGCAAGTACGACAAGTGGATCCCGGCCAAGACGGCCACCACCATGTCGTACATGACGCGGAACGACATCCCGTTCCACTACGCCCTCGCCGACGCCTTCACGGTGTGCGACGCCTACCACTGCTCCTTCATCGGCGCCACGGACCCGAACCGCTACTACATGTGGACGGGCTACACCGGCAACGACGGCGTGGGCGGCGGCCCGGTCCTGGGCAACCAGGAACTCGGCTACGGATGGAAGACCTATCCCGAGCGCCTGGAGGCGGCCGGGATCTCCTGGAAGGTCTACCAGGACATCGGCGACGGCCTGAACGCCGCCGGCTCCTGGGGCTGGATCAACGACGCCTTCCGCGGCAACTACGGCGACAACTCCCTGCTGTACTTCAACGCCTACCGCAATGCCCGGCCCGGCAGCCCCCTGTACGAGAAGGCCCGCACGGGCACGGACGTCAAGGCGGGCGACGGCTACTTCGACCGGCTGCGCGCCGACGTGGTGGGCGGCACGCTGCCCCAGGTCTCCTGGATCGCCGCCCCCGAGGCGTTCAGCGAGCACTCCAACTGGCCGACGAACTTCGGCGCCTGGTACATCTCGCAGGTCCTGGACGCGCTGACGGCGAACCCGGCGGTGTGGGCGAAGACCGCCCTGTTCATCACCTACGACGAGAACGACGGCTTCTTCGACCACGTGGTCCCGCCGTACCCGCCGGCGTCCTCCGCCTGGGGCCTGTCCACGGCCGACGTCAAGGGTGACCTGTACGCGGGCGGCGGCGGTTACGCGGCCGGACCGTACGGGCTCGGCCCGCGCGTCCCGATGATCGTGGTCTCCCCGTGGAGCAAGGGCGGCTACGTCTGCTCCGAGACCTTCGACCACACTTCGGTGATCCGCTTCATGGAGAAGCGCTTCGGGGTGCACGAGCCGAACATCTCCCCGTGGCGCCGCACCGTCTGCGGCGACCTGACCTCGGCCTTCGACTTCACCCGGGCCGACGCCGCCCCCGCCGCGCTGCCGTCCACGGCCGGGTACGTCCCGCCGGACAAGGACCGCCACCCGTCCTACCACCCGACGCCGCCCGCCACGGCAGCCCTGCCCCCGCAGGAGGCCGGGTCCAAGCCGACCCGCGCGCTCGGCTACGTCCCGTACGTGGACGGCGCCCGCACCGTCTCCACCGGCAGGTTCACCCTCACCTTCGCCTCCGGACCGACCCTGGGCGCGCACTTCCACAGCACGTCGGGCAACCGCACGGACGGCCCCTGGCCCTACACCGTCGAGGCGGGCAAGACCCTCTCCGACACCTGGTCCACCAGCAGCTCCACCGGCAACCGGATCGACCTGACGGTATGGGGCCCCAACGGCTTCCTGCGCACCTGGAAGGGCCCGGCGAAGAAGGCGGGCCCCGAGGTCACGGCCCGCCACGTCACCGCCACCGGCAACCTGGCCCTGACGATGACCAACTCCGGCACGGCAGCGGTCAACCTCACGGTGACCAACGCCTACGGCGGCGCCGCCCAGACCTTCCGCGTCGCGGCGGGCGGCACGGCCACCCACACCGTGGACCTCGGCGCGACCGGCCGCTGGTACGACGTCAAGGTCGTCTCCGACCTCGACGCCACCTTCCTGCGCCGCTTCGCCGGGCACGTGGAGACCGGCGCCCCGGGCGTCTCCGACCCGGCGATCAGGACCGTCTGATCCGGTCCTCCGGAGCGCGCAGCAGCCGCCGTTCCAAGGCCGCCACGTCCGCGGGACGGTGGCTGCGGGCGTGCCGGAGCAGCAGGTCCCGGGCGGTGTCGGGGACCCGGCGCCGTTTCGGGTGGCGGGTGGTGAACTCCTCACCCGCGAAGAACCGCACCGCGCCCTCCAGCCCGGCACGGTCCGACTCCCGCACCGCCCAGGCCAGTTCCGCGGTCGCGGCCCCCGCCAGCAGCCGCACCGGGGCCCGTTCGGCGAGCAGCCACGCCGCGTCGCGCGGCTCCTCCCGTACGGCGCCCAGCCAGCCGAAGACCACGCTCAGCGGCACCCCGGCCGGCGGCGCGGGCTCCTCGGCGCCGGCGGCCAGGGCCTCGGCGTACTCCCGCAGCGCGCCGGGTGCCGCGGCCGCCCAGCGGGCCCGGTGACGGGCCGGGATCCCCCCGGGGGACAAGGGGTCCAGCAGCCGCCGCGACTCGGGGGTGGGGTGCCGGGTCCCGTCGTCGTCCCCGCAGGAACAGCCGAACGGCCCGTCGCCGGCTTCGGCGGCGAGCCTGCGGCCGAGCTCCCTGACGGCCCGGACCTCGGCGGCCTCGGCGGGGTCGGTGATCTCGTAGCTTCGCGGGTGATGGGGGTGCCGGGCCCCGTCCGGCCGCGAGAAGTCCCCCATGACCAGCCGGTCCGTGCGCGATGCAGGTCTCACGGTGTGATGGTAGGCGCGATGGGCATGACGTACGGCGTCGGTTGTCACCACCCCCGTCACCGAGGGAGAACGCATGGCCATCGCCCACCGCCGGATCGGCACCGGACCCGTCCGCGTCATCGTGCTGCACGACTGGTTCGGCACCTCCGCCAACTGGGGCTCCGTGCTGGACCACCTGGACCCCGAAGGGTTCTCCTACGCCTTCCTCGACTACCGCGGCTACGGCGAACGCCGGGACGTCCCCGGCCGCCACACCATCGCGGAGATCGCCGACGACGTCCTCGAACTCGCCGACGAGCTCGGCTGGGACACCTTCTCCCTGCTCGGCCACTCCATGGGCGGCAAGGCCGCCCAGCAGGTCCTCGTCCGCGCCCCCGAGCGGATCGAGAAGCTGATCGGGCTGGCTCCCGTGCCGGCCTCACCCTACGAGATGGACGACGCCACCCACGCGCTCTTCTTCGGTGCCGCCGGGAGTCCCGGGAACCGGCGCCTCATCCTCGACCTCGTCACCGGCAACCGGGCGAGCCGCCACTGGCTCGACCGGATGGTCGACCACTCCCTGGAGGTCTCCCGGCCGGAGGCCTTCGCCGCCTACCTCGCGAGCTGGCAGTCCCTCGACCTGTCCTCCGCGGTGAAGGGGAACACCGTCCCGGTGCTCGTGCTGGTCGGTGAGTACGACCTGGCGCTCACCGCCGACGTGATGAGGGCCACGTGGCAGGCCTGGTACCCGAACTGCCGGATCGTGACCATCGCCGGCTCGGGGCACTACCCGCCGCACGAGACCCCGGTGGCCTTCGCCACGGAGGTGGAGGCCTTCCTCCGCGACTAGCGACGCGGCAACGAAAAAACCCCTGGGGCACGAGGAGACCTCGTACCCCAGGGGATCAGGGTGAGTGACGGGACTTGAACCCGCGGCCACCTGGACCACAACCAGGTGCTCTACCAACTGAGCTACACCCACCACGAAGGGCGGCGGACCGCCCGTTCGATGTGCAAGCACAGCATAGCCGATCTGCGGGGTGGTCCCGCGACGCGTTATCCGGCCGACCGGCTCGCGGCCAGGGTGGCGGCGAGCCTGGCCCCGACCCCGCCCCGGCGGCGGTCGGCGGCGTGCCGGGTGGCCGCCGCGGCGAGGGCCCTGATGATCGGATGGGGCCGCGCCGTGTCCCCCCGGAGCTCCGGCTGGAAGAGCGTGGCCAGGAAGAACGGGTGCCCGGGCAGCTCCGCGATGCGCGCCTGCCCGTTCTCGTCGTGCCCCGACAGGCGCAGTCCGTGCGCGATGAGGGCCGGCAGGTGCCGGGGAGCCGGGCCGTAGTTGCAGTGGTAGCGCTCCATCGACCGCTCCGCGCCGAGCGCGGCCTCGGCGAGCGACCCGGGCTCGGCCCGCACGAGGCCCTCGTGACCGACGAGCGAGCAGGCGAGCGGAGCGATCAGCAGGTCCCGCGCCCCGGGGTCGTTCTCGGCGTGCGCGACGTCGGCCAGCCCGCACACCGACCTGGCGTACTCCAGCAGCGTGTGCTGGAAGCCGCCGCACGTCCCGAGGAAGGGGATGCCCTCCTCACGGGCCACCCTGATCGCGGCCAGCGCCCCCGCCTCGCTGGCGTACGGGCTGCCCGGCAGCACCCACACGGCGTCGAAGCGGGCCAGGTTCCCGGCGGCGGCCTCGGCCGCGGCGTCGCCGGTGGGGATCCAGTAGGCGTCGAGGACGAGCCCGTCGCGGGCGGCGAGGGCGTCGAGGAGGAGCGGGATCCGGGTGTGGGACGTCACGTGCGGGGAGCGGTCGCCGACGAGGGCGATCCGCGCCACCCCCGAGGCGTCGGTGGTGAGCGCCGTGTCTGCCCTGTGAGCCGTGTGAGCCGTGTGTGCGGTGGTCATGTGGATCATCCTGTGGCCGCCGTCGGCTTCAGCGCCAACGATTGTTCGTGCACCTTCGATAAGTGATCCTGATGACCATGGATCCGCACCTGCTCCGCACCTTCGTCACCGTGGCCCGGCTCTCCTCCTTCTCCGGCGCCGCCCGCGAGCTGGGCTACACCCAGTCCGCCGTCTCCCAGCACATCGCCGCGCTGGAAGGGGACCTGCGGGCGGAGCTCCTCACCCGCCGCCCCGTCGCACCGACCCCGGCCGGGGCGCGGCTCCTGGAGCACGCCGGACCGCTCCTGCTGCGGCTCGACGCCGCGCGGGCCGACGTACTGCGGCTGGCCGCCGCCCCGCCCGGCCGCGTCACCCTCGCCGTGTCCCCGCTCGCTGTGGGCCCGCGGCTGCTCGCGGCCCTGCCCGCCAGCGGCGTCACCCTGCGCGTGCTGCCCCCGGCCGAGGTGCCCGCCGCCGTGGCCACCGGCGGCTGCGACCTCGGGCTGGTCGACGGCCCGGCCGCACCGAGCGACCCGCTGCGGCTGCCCGACGTGGCGCCGCTCACGGTGACGGGAGTCGGAGAGGAGGAGCTGGCCGTGCTGCTGCCCGGCGGACACCCCTTCGCCGGCCGGGCCGCCGTCCGACTGGACGACCTCGCCGACGCCCGCTGGATCGACGCCCCCGGCGTCGGCCTGCCGCTCACCGCCGCCCGTGCCTCCGTCCGCTACGAGGGCACCGACCTGCTCGCCCTCTGCGCCCTGGCCGCCGCCGGGCACGGCCTCGCGCTCCTCCCGCGCCGCGTCGCCGAGGCCGCCGGCGCGGGCGTCGCCGTACCGCTGTCCGGCCCGCGCCTGGTGCACCGTACGGAACTGCTCTCGCCCGGCACTCCGACCGGCGCGGCCGCCGCCCTCGCGGCACGGCTCACGGCAGGATCCCCCGTATGGCGGATGACATCGACGCCGCAGGCCCCGCCCCCTTCACCGCGGCCGACTACGCCGCCCGCATGGCCTCGGCCGCGCGGAGCGCCGCCGACGCGGGACTCGCCGGACTGCTGATCGCCCCCGGCCCCGACCTCACCCACCTCACCGGATACCGCCCCACCGCCGAGACCGAGCGGCTGACCCTCCTGGTGCTGGCCGCCGGCCAGGACCCGGTGCTGATCGTGCCCGCCCTGGAGGCCCCCGACGCGGCCTCCGCCCCCGGGGCGGGCGCGCTGACCCTGCGGGACTGGGCCGACGGCAAGGACCCGTACGCGGTGACCGCGCCGCTGCTGGACATCCGCGGCCGTTTCGGGGTCAGCGACAACACCTGGTCCCTGCATCTCCTGGGCCTCCAGAGGGAGTTGCCCAACACCTCCTTCGCGGCGCTCACCGACTGCCTGCCGATGCTCCGCGCCGTGAAGGACCCCCGGGAGCTGGAGCGCCTCGCCGCGGCGGGAGCCGCCGCGGACGCCGCCTACGCGCAGATCGTCCACGTCCCCTTCGCCGGCCGCCGCGAGACCGACGTCGCCGCCGACCTGGCCGCCCTGCTGCGCGCGCACGGCCACTCCCAGGTCGACTTCACCGTCGTCGGCTCCGGCCCCAACGGCGCGAACCCGCACCACGAGGCGGGAGACCGCGTCATCCGCCACGGCGACATGGTCGTCCTCGACTTCGGCGGCCTGCGCTTCGGCTACGGCGCCGACATCTCCCGCACGGTGCACGTCGGCGAGCCCACCGCCGAGGAGCAGCGGGTCCACGACATCGTCCGCGAGGCACAGCAGGCGGGCGTGGCGGCGGTCCGGCCCGGCGTCGCCTGCCAGGAGGTGGACCGGGCGGCCCGGGCCGTGATCACCGAGTTCGGCTACGGCGACCGCTTCATCCACCGCACCGGCCACGGCATCGGCGTCACCACCCACGAGCCCCCGTACATGGTCGAGGGCGAGGAGCAGCCCCTGCTGCCCGGCATGTGCTTCTCCGTGGAGCCCGGCGTGTACCTCCCGGGCCGCTTCGGCGTCCGCATCGAGGACATCGTGACCGTCACCGAGGACGGCGGGCGCCGCCTCAACAACGCCCCGCGCGAACTCGCCGTCGTCGAGTAGGCCGGCGCCGTCAGGGGCCGAGGACCACCGCCGACTCGCCCGGCAGGTGGATCCGCCCGTCCGGCCCGGGGTGTTCGAGCGGCTCCCAGGACGCCAGCACCCGCACCCCGTTGCGGCCCAGGGCGATCGTCACCGGCTCGGCGGAGAGGTTCACGGCCACCCGTACGTCGCCCCGCCGGAAGGTGAGCCAGCGCCGCTCCTCGTCGTGGGCGACCCGGACCGCCGCCAGGTCCGGGTCGCGCAGGTCCGGGTGGGTGCGGCGGAGCGCGACCAGGGTGCGGTACCAGTCCAGCAGGCGCGCGTGCAACGGCTGTTCGGGCTCCGACCAGTCCAGGCAGGAACGGTCCCGGGTGGCCGGGTCCTGCGGGTCGGGGATCTCCTCGGCCTTCCAGCCGTGCGCCGCGAACTCCCGGCGCCGGCCGGACCGCACCGCCTCGCCGAGCTCCGGATCGGGATGGTCGGTGAAGTACTGCCACGGGGTGCGCGCGCCCCACTCCTCGCCCATGAACAGCATCGGGACGAAGGGCCCGGTCAGCGCCACCGCCGCAGCGCAGGCCAGCAGCCCGGGGGAGAGGGAGGCCGAGAGGCGGTCGCCGAGCGCCCGGTTGCCGATCTGGTCGTGGGTCTGGGAGTAGCCGACGAACCGGTGGGCGGGGGTCCGGCGGTGGTCCACCGGGCGGCCGTGCGTGCGGCCCCGGAAGGACGACCAGGTCCCGTCGTGGAAGAAGACCCGGGTCAGGGTCTTGGCCAGGGCGGCCAGCGGGGCCTCGGCGAAGTCGGCGTAGTACGCCTGGGATTCGCCGGTCAGCGCGCAGTGCAGGGCATGGTGGAAGTCGTCGTTCCACTGGGCCTGCAGACCCAGGCCCCCGGCGGCGCGCGGAGTGGTGGTGCGCGGGTCGCACCGGTCGGACTCGGCGATCAGGAACAGCGGTCGGCCGGTCTCGGCGGCGAGTGCGTCGACGGCCGCGGACAGTTCCTCCAGGAAGGTCAGCGCCCGCCCGTCGGCCAGGGCGTGGACGGCGTCGAGCCGCAGCCCGTCGATGCCGTAGTCGCGCAGCCAGGCGAGCGCGCTGCCGACGAGGTACGCGCGCACCTCGTCGGAGCCCGGCGCGTCCAGGTTCACCGCGGCGCCCCACGGGGTGTGGTGGGTGTCGGTGAAGTACGGGCCGAAGGCGGGCAGGTGGTTGCCGGAGGGGCCGAGGTGGTTGTGCACGACGTCGAGGACCACGCCCAGCCCGGCCGCGTGCGCGGCCGCCGTGAAGCGGGCCAGGCCGGCCGGGCCGCCGTACGGCTCGTGCACGGCCCAGGGCGCGACTCCGTCGTACCCCCAGCCGTGCCGGCCGGCGAAGGAGCACACCGGCATCAGCTCCACGTGCGTGACCCCGAGGGCGGCGAGGTGGCCGAGGCGGGCCGCCGCCGCGTCGAAGGTGCCCTCGGGCGTGAAGGTGCCGACGTGGAGCTCGTACAGGACCGCGTCCTGGAGCGGGACGCGGGGCGAGGGGGCGGACCGCGGGGCGAGGGCGTCGAGGTCCACGACGGCGGACATCCCGTCGGGGCCGTCCGGGAGCCGCCGGCCGCGCGGGTCGGGGCGCGGGACGGTGTCCCCGTCCAGGAGGAAGCCGTACCGGCTGCCGTCCCCGGCCGGGGCCTGCACGGTCCACCAGCCGTCCCGGTCCGGATCGCGCGCCATGGCGTACGTCTCGTCGTCGAGTCGCAGGGCGACCCGGCCCGTCAGCGGTGCCCACACCTCGAACTGCACGGGCGGCCCCCTCGTCTGTCGGCGGTGTCCAGCATGCTCATCCTGCCCATCATTCCGGGCGGGGCGGGGGAGTTCTGGACACTCCGCCCCCGACGGGCCGACAATCACCCTGTGACGTCGAGTTTCGAACTTCCTGCCTTCCCCGCGCCGCGGCTGTCGGACGCCGAGCGAGACCGTGCGCTGGGCCAGCTCAGGGAGGGTGCGGCCCTCGGCAAGCTGTCCCACGACACCTTCCTGCGCCGCATGGAACTCGCCCTGGTGGCCCGCCGTTCCGAGGACCTCGCGGTCCTCACCGCGGACCTCCAGTCCCGGGAGGCCGCCGAAAGCCCGTGGACCCGGAAGCTGTTCGGCTGGGTCGGCCGGGTGTCGGCGGTGTCCGCCGGGGTACGGCGCGCCTGGACGGCCGAGCGGCTGCCCAAGCTGCTGCTGCCCCACCCGAGCGCCGCGGCCCTGCGGATCGGCCGCGATCCGGGCAACGGGCTGCGCCTCAGCCACGAGACCGTCTCCCGGATCCACGCGGAACTGAGCCTGCGCGACGGGGTGTGGGTGCTCAAGGACCTCGGCTCCACCAACGGCACCAGCGTCAACGGCCGCCGCGTGACGGGCTCCGCGGTCGTCCGCGACGGCGACCAGGTCAGCTTCGGCAACATGACCTTCCGCCTCTCGGCGGGCTGAGCCGGGCGTCCGGCCGTCCGCCGGTCACGCCTCACCGGCCCCACCCGCCGGTCCCCCGGCGCTCCGTCGGCGGGAGGGACCGCGCAGGATGGCGGTATGGAACACACGCCTGTCATCCGCCGTGCCCGGGTCGGGGACCTGCCCCGGCTGGTCGAGCTCATCCACGAGCACGTCGCCTACGAGAAGTCGGCCCCCCGCCCCGTGGACCTCGCCGGGCGGCTCGGCCCGCGGCTCTTCGCCGAGGACGCCCGGCTGTGGGTGCTGCTCGCCGAGAACGCCGACGGGGCCGTCGCCGGGTACGCCGCCTGCTCCGCCGAGTTCGCCTTCTGGGACGCGCGCGACTACCTGCACATGGACTGCCTCTACCTGACCGCGGAGGCCCGCGGCCAGGGACTGGGCGCCGTCCTGGTGGACGGCGTGACGCGGCTGGCCCGCGAGCTGGGCCTGGAGCAGGTCCAGTGGCAGACCCCCGACTGGAACGAGGGGGCGATCCGCTTCTACGACCGGCTCGGCGCCGCCTCGAACCCCAAGTTCCGCTACACCCTGCCCGTGGGGCGGCCGGCCGCCACGAGCCGCGCGTAGGCGGCCAGGACCGTACGGGACTGGTGCTCCACCTGGGTGGCCACCGGGATCCAGCGGGCCCCGAACCGGGCCGCGAACTCCTCGCACCAGCCGGTGACCAGCCGGTCCAGCCCGGGCGCCGCCGGATGCCCCTCGGCGCGCAGGACCCGCAGCAGCATCGCCGCCGCGCGCAGCGACAGCCTGCGCCCGAAGGCGTCGATGCTGGCGATGTACGCCGCCGTGGCCTCCGCGGGGGCGCCGGGGCCGGTCCACTCGACGGCGATCCGGGGGATCAGCGCGAGCGTCCAGTCCACTGCGCGCAGCAGGGGGGCCGCGGCCGGGTCCTCGTGCGCGTCCGGCCCCGGCCGGTCCCGGCTCCGGGCGCGGTCACGGGCCTCGGCGACGAGCGCGGCGTCCGCGGTGAGCCGCCCGGCGAGCATCCGCAGGGCGCCGCGCGGGTCCGGGTGCGGGGCCGGGTCGTCCACCAGGTCGGAGGCCCACATGGGGACTTCGACGATCGCGGTGGTGCCGTCGTACCGGTGGGCGTGGTACCAGGTGCTCAGCCGGGTGTCCTCCGGGTGGAACGCTCCGGCCGCCTCGCTCCCCGGCTCCGGGATCACGAAGATCCCGGGCCCGGGGGAGGGCCAGCCGGCGGCGTCCGAGGCCCCGTTCTCCACCGGGATGCGCAGATCGGCGGCCGATTTCGCGAACGGCTCGGCGAGGCCCGGTATGTCCCGCGTGAGCTGCACCCAGGAGCCGCCGAGGTCGGTGGCGTGCAGGGAGACCTGGAGGACGGGCCGCAACTCGTCGATGAGCGCGAGGAGCGCCAGGGTCTCCGGCGGCAGCCGGTCCGCGGGCAGTAACGACGGCGCCCACTCGGGCTGTTCGGGCCCGGGCGGCCGGAAGAAGTACCGGTGGTAGTCCAGCAGCGAGTACGGGCGGGGCGTGCGGTGCAGGTCCGCGCCGTCCGGGTCGGCGCAGAGCAGGAAGTGCCAGCCGCAGCCCGCGCGCGGCGCCGGGTCGCGCAGGAGCCGGCGGGCGAGCGAGAGGGCCGTGGCCCCGCCGACGGGCTCGTTGGCGTGGGCTCCGGCGACGACGAGGACGTTGCGGGCGCCCCCACCGCCGGGGCGGTCCGACCGGTCCGGGCCGCCCCCACCGCCGGGGCGGTCCGACCGGTCCGGGCCGTCCGCGCCGTCCGGGCGGTGCGCCGGGTCCGGGCTGCCTGCGTCGCCGTCCGCGCGTTCCGCCCGGTCCGCGCCGCCCGGGCCGGCGGCGTGGTCTGCCGGGGCCGGGCCGTGCGTGCCGTCCGGGTGGTCCGCGCCGGCCGCTGCGGTCGCCGCTACGGACAGCACCCAGATCGGCTGCCCGGCCCGCGAGGTGCCGGCCTGGCGGAGCCGGACCTCGCCGGGGTGTTCGTCCGCCAGAGCGCGGGCGGCCAGCCCGAGTTCCTGCGGTGTGGGGTAGCACATGTCACGGAGGAGAGTCACAAGGGATGCCATGCCCGCCGGGCCCGCCGCCTACTGCTGTACGGGCCCCGCAGTTCCCCCGAGATCCGGCGAAACCCCTGGCCAAGGCTGTGCCGCACCGCCCCCGGCACGCCCCGCGCTACCGCTGGTGCAGGCCCCTGCCCGCCAGGCCCAGGAAGGCCTCGCCGACCGCCTCCGAGAGGGTCGGGTGGGCGTGCACGTGACGGGCCACGTCGGACGGCTCCGCGTCCCAGCCCACGATCAGCCGGCTCTCCGCGATCATCTCCGACACCTGAGGCCCCACCAGGTGCACCCCCAGCACACGCCCGCCCCGCTCGGCGACCACTTTCACCGTGCCGCCCCGCCCGTGCACCAGGCCCTTCGCCACGGCCGTCGGCGGCAGCGAGTCCGGCGCCTGGCGGCCTTCTCCCGGGGTCCCGCTGACCGGCGCGGCGGCGGCCTTCGCGGAGCTCCTCCGCTCCGGAACCCGGCGGCGCGGACCACGGCCGGACGGGACGGGAGCGGCCGGCGGGCCCGGTGCAGGGGTTCAGCGGCGTAGCCACACCCCCACCGGGCGGCCGTTCAGCAGCGTGGACACGTCGACCGAACTGCTGTGCCGCACAGGGGATGTCGGGTCGGAGGGGGAGGGGAGGGCCGGGGTCCACGTGCCGGGCGGCAGGTCCAGCCGGGTGCCGCGCCAGCCGCCCGACGCCGCCAGCCGGTGGGACAACCGGGTGGCCGCCACCAGCAGGCCCGGGGCCCGGGTGAAGGCCACCAGATGCCCGGCCGCCGGGCCCCGGGCCGCGAGCGGGGCGTAGCCGCGGAAGAGCTCCGGCCGGTCGCGGCGCAGCCGCAGCAGCGCCGCCGTGAGGGCCAGCTTCTCCTCGGCCGGGTCGTTCGGGACAGCACCCCCGTCCAGCCGGGCCAGCGCCGCGCGGGGGAAGTGCGCCGGGCGCCGGTTGTCCGGGTCCACCAGGGCCCGGTACTCGGTCTCCGCGCCCTGGTAGACCTCCGGGACCCCCGGCATCGCGAGGTGCAGCAGCGCCATGCCGAGCAGGTTGGCGCGGGCCGCCTCCGCGAGGTCCGCCGGCAGGTCGAGCGGGGCGGGGGCGTAGCCGGGTACGTCCGTCTCGTACTCCTCGTTCCGGTCGGTCCAGCTGGTGTGCAGGGCCGCCTCGCGGGCCCCCTTGAGCAGGGCGGCGGCCAGACGCGGCACCGCCTCGGGGGCCCGGCCGAGCCCCAGCGCGGTCTGCCGGGCCACCCAGGCCAGGTGGGGGTCGCGGGCGGCCTTCCCGCCGCCCGGGCCGTCGGAGCAGTCGGAGCCGTCGGGCCCGTCGGAGGCTTCGGGGGCCCGGGAGCCGTCGGCGGCGGTTCCGGCGGAGGGGTCCGCGGGGGAGTCCATCAGTTCCGGGGCCTGCGACAGCGCCGAGATGCGGGCCCGGACGTCCGCGCTGCGCTTGGTGTCGTGCGTGGACAGCACCGTGCCGGTGCCGGGCCAGTCCCGGGCCAGGGCGGCGCAGTACGCGTGGAACTCCTCGGGCGACACCGCGGGACGCCCCGGCTCCCCGCCCACCTCGGTGGCCGACAGCAGCGGCGCGTACCGGTAGAAGGCCCGGTCCTCCAGGGACTTGGCGCGCAGGGCCGCCGAGGTCTGGGCGAACCGGGCGGCGAACGCCGGATCCCGCAGCAGCAGCTCCCGTACGCCGGCCACCGCGGCCGGACCGGCCAGCTCGGCCGCCCGTTCCAGCGCCTGCGGCGGCAGCTCCGGCTCGCCGGGATAGGGCCGGTAGACCGGGAAGGCGATGAGCAACTCGCGGACCGCCGCAGCAAGTTCCCCGCCGGCGCGGCGCTCCAGCGCCCCCAGCTCGGCCGCCAGATCGCCGGTCAGCACCTCCCGCGCACAGGCCCGGGCCGTCTCCGCCCACTGCGGCAGCCCGGTCGACTCCCCGTACCGGGCCGCCAGTTCCGCGGCGCCCGCAGGATCGGTGAACACCCCGTCGACCCGGTGCAGCGCGTCGTACCCGGTGGTCCCCGCCACCGGCCATCCGGCCGGCAGCCGCTCGTGGCGGGCCAGGATCTTCTCCACGACCACCCAGCAGCCGTCGCCCGTCGCGGCCCGGAGCCGGCCCAGGTACTCCTCCGGGTCGGCCAGGCCGTCCACGTGGTCGATCCGGAGCCCCTGCGCGACGCCGTCGCGGACCAGCTCCAGCACCTTCGCGTGGGTGGCGGTGAACACCTCCGGCTCCTCCACCCGGACCCCGATCAGCTCCGAAATGGTGAAGAAGCGCCGGTAGTTGAGCGTGGTGGCGGTCTCCCGCCACCAGGCCGGCCGGTACCACTGGGCGGCCAGCAGCTCCGGCAGGGCCAGGTCCTCGGTCCCCTCCCGCAGCGGGAACTCCTGCTCCCCGTGGCGCAGCACCTCGCCCTCGACCCGCAGATCGCAGGAGTCCACGGGCCCCGGGAGCAGCGGGAGCACCACCTGTCCGCCGCCGGCCTCCCAGTCGATGTCGAACCAGCGCGCGTACGGCGAACCGGGCCCGTCCCGCAGCACCTCCCACAGGGGCCGGTTGAGCCGCAGCGGCGTCGGCACCGCCATGTGGTTGGGCACGATGTCGAGGACCAGTCCGAGGCCGTGCGCCCGGGCCGTCGCGGCCAGGGCCCGCAGTCCGGGCTCGCCGCCGAGCTCGGCCCGTACGCGCGAGTGGTCGGTGACGTCGTACCCGTGGGCCGATCCGGGCGCCGCCTCCAGGACGGGGGAGAGGTGCAGGTGCGACACGCCGAGCGAGGCGAGGTACGGCACGGCCGCCTCGGCCGCCGCGAAGGGGAATTCCGGGCGCAGTTGGAGGCGATAGGTCGACGCCGGAGTGACGGGTGTCGGAAGATCGGATTCCGATGCGGGGGTCGGGCGCGGCTGGCTCATGAGAACGTACGTACCCAACCTGCCGGATTCCGTGCCATGACCCAATGCATCCGAGTGACTGCGCCGGGTTAGTGTCGATCAAGTGCTCGGAACCGTCACCACGTATCGAAGAGTCATCGCCCTGACCGGGCCCCTCCTCCCGCTCGTCTCCTTCCTCGCCCGCCTGCCGGTCGCGATGTCCCAGTTCGGAAGCTTCCTGCTGGTCGCGCAGACCAGCGGCTCCCTGGCCACAGCGGGCATCGTCGGCGGCACCCTCTCCCTCGGCCAGGTCCTCTGCGGACCCGTCCTCGGCCGGCTCGCCGACCGGTACGGGCAGCGGCCCGTCGTGCTGGTCGCCGCCGCCGTCAACGCCGTCGCCACCGCCGCCCTCGTCGCCGGTGCCCTCACCCACCTCGCGACCCTCCCGCTCGCCGCGATCGGCGCCCTCACCGGGGCCTCCGTGCCGCTGGTCGGACCGCTCGCCCGGACCCGCTCCGTCGCCCTGGCCCGCCGCGCCGGGGCCGACGAGGGCGTCGTGGGCGCCGTCCACGCGCTCGAGGGCACCCTGGACGAGGTCTCCTTCGTCTTCGGGCCCGCCCTGGTCGGGCTCGCCGCGCTGATCGCACACCCGGCCTTCGCGCTGGCCGGGGCGGCCGGCCTCGTCGCCGTCTTCGGCGGTGCCTTCGCCCTGCACCCGACCGCCTCGGCCACCGCCGGATCACCGGCGCGCGAACGGCGCGCCGGACGCCGGGTCCGGCCGCCCGCCGTGGTCCACGCCGTACGGGGCTCCCTCGCGCTCCAGGGCGTGATGTTCGGCGCCTGCCAGGCCGGCATCACCGCGCTCACCATCCGCCTCGGCGTCCCGGACCAGGCAGCCGTCGTCTACTCCGCGATGGGCGTCGTCAGCGCCGCCGTCGGCCTCGCGCTCGGCGCGCTGCCCGCCCGCTTCGGCCTGCGGCTGCGCTGGCGGGTGGCCACCGGCGCCGCCCTCGTGCTCTCCGCGCCGCTGCTCGTCACCGACGGCCTGTGGCCGCTGTACGCGGTCGTCACCGTCCTCGGGGCCGCCTACGCACCGCACCTGATCACCGCGTTCGCCCTGACCGAGCGGGCCGTGGAACCGGACAGGCTCGCCACCGCCATGGCCTTCGCCGCCAGCAGCCTGGTGGCCGGGCAGGCCGCCTCGCTCGTGGTCGCGGGGCGCCTCGCCGAGAAGTACGGCCCGAGCGCGGCCTTCGCGGTGGCCGTGGGGGCGGCCGCGCTCTGCCTCGCCCTCGCCCTCGCCACCCCCGTGCCCGCCGCCCGTACGTCCGCCGCCCGTACGCCCGCTGCTCCGCCCGCCGAGACGCGCGCAGACCCGGGCGCAGAGCCGGGCCGTGACGTGGCGGGCGCCGGGGCGGGCCGGGGGGACGAGCCGGGCGCCGGGCCCGCCCCGCAGCCCGGACAGGACGGCGAACCGGGCGGACGGCCGGACCCGGACCCCGCCTACGCGGGCCGCTGAAGCACCACCAGACACCGTCCCGTCAGTGCCACCCGGTCGCCGGCCGCGTACTGCGGCCCGGTGCCGGGTGGCAGTACGTCCGCCCGGGCGGTGTCCACCACCAGCCGCCACTGCGCGCCGTGCCCGGGCGGCACGGTGAACTCCTGGGGATCCGCACCGGCGTTGAACATCAGCAGGAACGAGTCGTCGGTGATCCGCTCCCCGCGGCTGCCCGGCTCGGAGATCGCCTCCCCGTTGAGGAACACGGTCAGCGCCCGGGCGTGCTGCGCCTGCCAGTCCCGTGCCCGCATCTCCTCCCCGTGCGGGGTGAACCAGGCGATGTCGGAGAGCTCGTCGTGCGTGCCCTCCACCGGCCGGCCGTGGAAGAACCGGCGCCGCCTGAACACCGGGTGGTCACGGCGCAGCCACACCATCCGGCGGGTGAACTCCAGCAGCGAGGGGGCCGGTTTGCCGGGCTCCGGCCAGGCCACCCAGGACAGTTCGTTGTCCTGGCAGTAGGCGTTGTTGTTGCCGCCCTGGGTGCGGCCGAACTCGTCGCCGTGGCTGAGCATCGGCACGCCCTGCGACAGCAGCAGGGTCGCCGTGAAGTTGCGCATCTGGCGCTCGCGCAGCGCCATGATCTCCGGATCGTCCGTCGGGCCCTCCACCCCGCAGTTCCACGACCGGTTGTGGCTCTCGCCGTCCCGGTTGCCCTCGCGGTTGGCCTCGTTGTGCTTCTCGTCGTACGAGACGAGGTCGTTCAGGGTGAACCCGTCGTGGCAGGTGGTGAAGTTGATGGAGGCCAGCGGGCGCCGCCCGTCGTCCTGGTACAGGTCCGAGGACCCGGTCAGCCGCCCCGCGAACTCCGCGAGCGTGCGCGGCTGCCCGCGCCACAGGTCCCGTACGGTGTCGCGGTACTTGCCGTTCCACTCCGTCCACAGCGGCGGGAAGTTGCCGACCTGGTAGCCGCCCTCGCCGAGGTCCCACGGCTCGGCGATCAGCTTCACCTGGCTGACCACCGGGTCCTGCTGGACGAGGTCGAAGAACGACGACAGCCGGTCCACCTCGTGGAACTGGCGGGCCAGCGTCGCCGCGAGATCGAAGCGGAAGCCGTCCACGTGCATCTCGGTGACCCAGTAGCGCAGCGAGTCCATGATCAGCTGGAGTACGTGCGGGGACCGCATCAGCAGCGAGTTCCCGGTGCCCGTGGTGTCCATGTAGTGCCGCGGATCGTCCGACAGCCGGTAGTACGAGGCGTTGTCGAGCCCCCGGAAGGACAGCGTCGGGCCCAGGTGGTTGCCTTCGGCGGTGTGGTTGTAGACCACGTCGAGGATCACCTCGATCCCGGCCTCGTGCAGGGCCCGCACGGCGGACTTGAACTCCAGCACCTGCTGGCCGCGGTCGCCCGAGGCGTAGCCGTTGTGCGGGGCGAAGAAGCCGATCGTGTTGTAGCCCCAGTAGTTGCTCAGTCCGTCATTGACCAGACGGTGGTCGTTGACGAACTGGTGCACCGGCATCAGCTCCAGTGCCGTGACCCCGAGCTTGGCGAGGTGGCCGATGACCGCCGGGTGCGCGAGCGCCCCGTAGGTGCCGCGCAGTTCCTCGGGCAGGTCGGGGTGGCGCATGGTCAGGCCCTTGACGTGGGCCTCGTACAGCACGGTGTGGTGGTACTCGTGGCGCGGCGGCCGGTCGTTGGCCCAGTCGAAGTACGGGTTCACCACCACCGAGCTCATGGTGTGCGGGGCGGAGTCCAGGTCGTTGCGGGAGTCGGGCCGGCCGAAGTGGTAGCCGTACACCGCCTCGTTCCAGTTCACCCGGCCGCTGATCGCCCGCGCGTACGGGTCCAGCAGCAGCTTCGCCGCGTTGCAGCGCCGGCCGCGCTCGGGCTCGTACGGGCCGTGCACGCGGAAGCCGTAGCGCTGGCCCGGCATGATCCCCGGCAGGTACGCGTGGCGGACGAAGGCGTCCGTCTCCCGCAGTTCGACGGCGGTCTCCGACCCGTCGTCGTGGAGGAGGCACAGCTCGATGCGCCGGGCGGCCTCGGAGTAGACCGCGAAGTTCGTTCCGGCGCCGTCGTACGTGGCGCCGAGGGGATACGCCTGTCCCGGCCAGACCTGCATAGACAACGACTCTTCCCTCGGTGTCGAAAGACGTCCCGGATGATCCGGCATGGACCGCGTCACTGCCAGATCTTCCCCGAAAGAGGGTCCTCACGCGCGGACTTGGGAGTGGTCCTACCGGGTGACCCGCAGAGCTGATAGGCGGGTCAGCGGACTGTCCGTGCATCCGATAATGGGTCAATGGACGGTCTTGGTAAGCCTCATCGGGCTGCACCGGGCCGCACGCGCGGGATACCCTTCCGTGATCACTGGAGACGGGCGTCCAGACGCAGAAGGCGGTGCACGGGTGAGCTCGGGAGGTCTGGAGCTGCCCCCTGGTGACAGCAGTCACGAGGGTGGCCCGGCGGACGCCCCAGGAGGTGTCCCCGGCGGGGCGCCGACGGGGATCCCGGCAGGGACGGTCTCCCTGGCGGGCGGGCCGGCGGAGGCCGGGAGCGCGGGGGCCGGCGCCGAGCTGGACTGGGGCGCGGAGGCCTGGAGCGAGGTCCGTACGCGGGCGCAGCGGGCCGGCCGGGCGTACATCTGGCTCAACCTGATCGAACAGCGGCTGCGGTCGGTCGTCGGCGCGGTGCTGCGGCCGATCTACGAGCCGGTGCACGGCGGGGACGACTGGGTCGTCGCGGCCGCCGGGCCCGCCGGGCAGGAGTGGGTGCAGCGGGCGGTGGCCGTGCGCGAGGTCAGCCGGCGCAAGGGCTACCTGCTCGACTCCGCCGACGACAACGTGCTGAGCTTCCTGACCCTGCCGCAGCTGCGGGAGCTGATGGTCCAGCACTGGCCGTGCTTCGAGCCGTACTTCGACGACCGGCGCGAGATCGAGCTGGCCCTGGACGAGCTGGAGGTCACCCGCAACGTCGTCTCCCGCAACCGGGCGCTGTCGCGGCCCGTGCTGGAGCAGGCGGAGCGGGCCTCGGCGCGGCTGCTGGAGGTGCTGGGCGGCGGATCGGGCAGCCCCGCCGCGGACCGGCTGCCGATCGACGCCGTCGAGGACCTGGTGGGCGACCGGTACGCGGACGTCGTCTCGGTCCACCCGGACCGGGTGCGGCTCCAGCGCAACCTGCCGGCGGAGGACCTCTTCGGGGGCGCGCGGCGGCTCGACGCCATCGGGATAGGTCTCAACCTGCTCGTGCAGAACTTCTCCGGGCGAAGACTCGTCCGGCTGACGGAGGCGGGCTGCCGGGTGCGGCTGCTGTTCCTCAACCCGGCGAGCAGCGCGGTCAAACGGCGCGAGCGGGAGCTGGGGCTGCGCAAGGGCGAGCTGAGCCGCTCGGTGGAGATGAACATCCTGCACGTGCGACGGGTCCGGGCGGGGCTGCGGGACCCCTCGCGCTTCGAGATCCACGTCTTCGACGAGACGCCCCGCTTCACCGCCTACCTGGTGGAGGGGCAGTCCTCGGGGATCGCGGTGGTCCAGTCGTACCTGCGGCGGGCGCGGGGGATGGAGTCGCCGGTGCTGGTGCTGCGGGGCGGCGGGCGCGGGGTGCCCAAGGACGCGGACCACGGACTGTTCCAGACCTACCGTGAGGAGTTCGAGTCGATGTGGGAGGACTCCCGCCCGGTGTCGTGAGCCTCCCGCAAGGGGGCGTCGCCGGGC
The DNA here is from genome assembly GCF_000720645.1 of Streptomyces sp. NRRL S-378. Lineage (NCBI taxonomy): Bacteria > Bacillati > Actinomycetota > Actinomycetes > Kitasatosporales > Streptomycetaceae > Streptomyces > Streptomyces sp. NRRL S-378. The sequence goes on along the minus strand of NZ_JOBX01000015.1, from coordinate 2,816 downwards.
TTGTCAGTGGCCCGTGGCAGGCTGAAACCCGTTGACCGAAGGTGTACGGGGGAAGGACACGGGGTGGAGGACCAGCGCGGTACGGGGGGCTGGCACGGCCGGGTGCTGATCGGGTTCGACCTGGAGACGACCGGCACGGAGCCGGGCGAGTCGAGGATCGTGACGGCGGCCGTGGTCGACGTGCGCGGCGGGGTGGTGCACGAGCGGCGCGGCTGGCTCGCGGATCCGGGGATACCGATTCCGGAGGGGGCCTCGGCCATCCACGGGATCAGCACGGAGCGGGCCGTCGCGGAGGGCCGCCCGGTGCGGGAGGTCGCCGACGAGGTCGCGCAGGCGCTGGTCGCGCACTGGCGTACGGGGGCGGTGGTCGTCGCGTACAACGCGGCCTTCGACCTCACACTGCTGAGCGCCGAACTGGCCCGGCACGGGCTGCCCTCGCTGGCCGACCGGCTGGGCGGGGCGCGGACCGGCCCGGTGGTCGACCCGCTGACCATCGACCGGGCCGTGGACCGATTCCGGCGCGGCAAGCGGACCCTGGAGGCCGTCTGCGGGGTGTACGGGGTCACGCTGGAGGCGGCGCACGACGCGGGCGCGGACGCGCTGGCCGCGGTCCATGTGGCCCGCGCGATAGCCGAGCGGCACCCGCAGGTGGCCTCGCTCACCCCGGCCGACCTGCACGCCCAACAGGGCACCTGGCACGCCCGGTGGGCCCGGGACTTCCAGTCCTACCTGCGCCGCCAGGGCACCCCGGACGCGGTGATCGACACCGCCTGGCCCCTGCGCGACCTGGTCCCGGCCTGACCGGACCCGGCCCGACGGGGCAGTGGCGGGCCAGGTGACGCGGTGACGCGGTGCGCGAACGTCAGCCACGCCGACCCCGTACGGATGTGCGACGATCTCTCGTCGCACATCACCCTGGGGGGCCCATGACAGCCGCATCGGCGTCCGGAAGACGCCTGATCTCCACCGTATTGACCTGTCTGCTCGGCGTCCTCGCGGCGCTGCTCCTGCCGGTGGGCACCGCTCAGGCCGCACCGGTCGCCGAGGACTGCGTCAGCGTCACCGAGGGGCGGTACGCGGGCACGTTCACCGCGCCCGGGCAGACGCACTGCCTGGAGCTGCCGAGCCCGCAGGGCGCCCGGATCGCCGCCCTCACCTCGCGCGGCGGCGCGGGCCTGACCGTCCAGGCCGAGGTGGTCGATCGCAACGGCACCGCGCAGTGCAGCGCCGGTGACCTGGCGCGGGGCGCGTGCGCACTGACCGGAACGGCACCGTTCCGCGCGCTGGTGCGCGCCGACGACAGCGGGGCGAGCGGTCCGTACGGCGTCCACCTCGTGCGTACGGACGTACTCCAGAAGGACTGCCAGACCCTGCCCGCGGGTACGTTCGCCGACGATTCGGGGACGGTGCGGTTGGAGACCGGCAACGGCGTCTTCTCGCACTGCCTGACGATTCCGGCCGACGCGCACTCCACCTCCGAGCTCCTCCGTGTCCGCTACAGCCTTCCGGACGACGCGGACCTGTTCCCGGACTACGCGATCACCGTGATTGACACCGAGGGCAACGGGCCTTCCTGCCACAGCCACCCCACCCCGGGCCAGCAGCTCCGGACCGACGGCCTCACCAGCTGCTCCTTCACCGCGGGCAAGGCCTACACCGTGCTCCTCGAAGGCCAGGACGTCCCGCGCGGCCACACCCTGGACCGCCGAGACGTCACCGCCGCGGCCCGCGGCTGCGCCACCTCCGCGGCCACGACGGTCGGAGCCGCGGCCACGACCGGGTCGTCCGGCCAGAGCGGCACCCTGCGCTGCCACCGGATCACCACGGCTGCCGCCACGGACCGGCTGCACATCGACGTCCGGGACGCCCACGACAGCACCAACATGCTGATCATGAACAACGCCGGCGGCATCGCCTGCCATCCGCGGACCTGGGCGTGCACGCCCACCGGGTCCACCGGCTACCAGGTCGTCACGCAGGCTCCCGAGAACTGGTCCCTGCCCGCTTCCTACCGCCTCGACGCCTGGCGGATCGCCACGGCCGCCGGGCCCGCCGCCGACTGCCCGCGCGTCGGGTCGGTCGCGTACGGGTACGGTCCGCTGACCGGCACGCTCTCCGAGGAGCGGACCGGCGTGTGCGCCGTCCTGCCGAGCGTCTCGGGCGACCGGTTCAGGGCCGACATCGCCGCCACGGACGGCGGGACCCACACCCCGCGGCCCTCGCTGTACAGCAAGACCGGGACCGACCTCTGCATGAACACCTCGTCCTCGTACGAGTGCCAGGGTTCCGACCAGAGCCTGTTCGTCCTCGCGCTGCCGGACCGTACCGACCGTACGGCCTACCGCGCCGAACTCGTCTGCACCAGCGCGCCGTGCGGCTCGGACGAGGTGACCGTCGGGACGGTCACGCCGACCACCGTGCAGAGCGGTACGGTCGCGACCCTCACCGTGCAGGGCACGGCTCTGGGCATGAGCACCACCGTCCAGCTGACCGGCGGCCCGGCGCCGCTGACGGCCACCACCGTCTCGGTCTCCGACGACGCCCGCACCCTGAAGGCGACCGTGGACCTGCGCACGGCTCCCGCCGGCCACTGGAACATCCGCGTGAGCGCGCTGGGCTCCCAGTACGCGGCGGGCACGCTGACGGTGACGCCGCCTCCGGTCTCGGGCCTGGGCACGTACAAGCCGGTCACGCCGACGCGGCTGATGGACACGCGCGTCGGGCTGGGTGTGCCGAAGGCGAAGGTGGGCCAGGGCGGGACCGTGACCTTGCAGGTCGCGGGTACGGCGGGCATTCCGGCGTCGGGTGTCACGGCT
>NZ_JOBX01000014.1:0-142075 GCF_000720645.1 Streptomyces sp. NRRL S-378 | reverse complement strand
CATCCTCGTCGTCGGCATCGCCATCGACCTCCTCATCTTCAGCCCCCTCGAACGCTCCGTCCTGCGCAGCCGCGGCCTCCTGGTCAAGAGCTGACCGGCTCTCCACCAGGCGCTCTCCCACCGACGGCGACCGCCCGGTGGCCGGCCGGCCCCCTTGACAGCGCCCGAGCGCGGATCGACACTCCAGGCAGCGAATCCTAGTGGAGCGGTAGGAAACCATGGGGTGTTCAGCGCCGGGCCGCGGGACCTACGGCGTGCGTGCCGTCGCCTCCCTGCCGCTGCCGCTCCTGACCTCCCGGCGCCACATCGACCTGCTGCGTGTGTGCAGTGCGGCGGATCCCGTGCACCACAGCCCCGCGCCCGTCCGCCGCTGACCGTCGCGCGCACGCCACGGCTCGCACGCACCGCCCGCACACACCGCGGGCACCCACCGCTCACACCCGCCGGGTCCCGGCCGCGTCGCATCCGTCGCGGCCCGTCGTCGTATGTCCGTGACCGAGCAATCCCAGCGATCCCAGGGAGACTCATGTCCGCCACGCACCCGAACGCCGTGCCGCCCTTCCGGAGCAGGATCGGCCGCGACGCGCGCAGCGGCTTCCCGGCCGTTCCGCACCGCTACCGGCTCCACCTGACGCCGTCCTGTCCCAGCAGTCTGCGGATCGCCGTCACGCACGGCCTGCTCGGCCTGCAGGACGTCCTCCCGGTGACGTTGCTGCCCGCCGTACCCGACGCACCCGACGGCGGATACGTCGCGCTGCGCCCGCTGTTCGAGGCGAGTGCGCACCTGTATCCCGGGCCGGCGCTGGCTCCGGTCCTCAGCGACGACTGGACCGGACGGATCGTCAGCACGCACGCCCCGGACATCGTTCAGGACCTGGCCCGGCGGTTCGGAGCCACCACCGGACGGGCTCTCCACCCCCTTGGCGCCGACGCGCGCATCGAAGAGGTCGGCAGGCTCTGCGACCGGGGCATCAACGCCGCCGCCCAGCGGGCCGGCCGGGCCGGTGCCGGCGGGGCGGCCCGCGACGACGCGCTCGCCGCGCTGCTGCGCGGGCTGGGTTCCCTGGAGCGGCGGCTGACCTCGTCCGACCACCTGCTGGGCGATCACCTCACGGCGGCCGACGTGCAGGTGTGGGTCACGCTGGTGCAGCTGGACACGGTGCACCGCTGGCACCTGGACGCCGAGGCGGTGTACCGCATCACCGACCACCCCCGGCTGTGGTCCTACGCGCGGCGGCTGGCCGCCCACCCCGCTTTCGCGGCGCATCTCGACCTGGACGGCATCGCCCTCCGGCACCACGCCCACTGCCGGGGCAGCGAAGCGGCGGTACGGATCGTGGACTGGCCACCGTACGCGCCGAGCGCCCGTGCCGGCGCCGGAACAGGGGCCGGCATCGACACCGGCGCGGGAACCGGCGCGGCCGTGAAGACGACCGGTTAGCCGAGCACGGCGGCCCGCCCGACGGGGGTCAGGCCGTCACGTGCAGCCAGGGGAGCTGGTCGGCGGAGTAGCGGTGGGCGCGGAAGACGGAGTTCTGAGCGCCCGCCGAGGACTCCAGGCCCACCCCGTCGCCGAACGAGCGGAACTGCGGGACCACGAACTCCCACACCACGTCGCCGCCGGGCGTGACCTCGAAGAGCCGCCCGAAGGACCCCTCGGCGATGAAGGTGTTGCCGTTGGGCAGGCGCTGGGCGCTGGACATGTACGGGCTGTAGAAGTTCTGCGGCGGGTTGTCCTGGTAGGACCACACCTCCTCGCCGGTGCGCGGGTCCAGCTCCATCACCCGCGAGTAGGGCACGGAGGTGGTGTCGCGGTAGGTGCCGTTGTCGAAGACGAGGATGGTGCCGCCGGGCAGTTCGTGGGGGTGGTGCTGCTGAGCCAGGACGTCGGGACCGATGTGCCACAGTACGGATCCGTCGGCGCGGTCGACGGCCACGGCGGAGGACGCGCTGCGGAAGCCCAGGACGATGGAGCCGTCGGCGCTCTCGTTGACGGTGTTGGCCATGGGCCAGTGCTCGCGGGCGAAGTGCGGGTTGAGCGGGAAGTCCTCGGGGTCGAGGTGTTCGATGGCGGCCCAGCGCCACACCTCCTGCCCGTCCCACGTCAGTTCGTACACGACGTCGCCGTAGATCACCCCGCCCGGCGCCTCGGAACCGGGGATGCCGCCGCGGATGCGGGCCGCGTCGGCCGGGTCGAGGGGGTCGACCGCGGTGATGATGAGGTTGCCGTTGCGCAGGAGCGAGGCGTCGTGGTGGTGGAAGGGGTGGCGGACCTCGCGGACGACCGTGGAGTCGGGTGCCAGTTCCTGGAAGATGCCGCCGTGGTAGACGTCCCAGATGGGGAAGAGCGTCGGGCTCGTGGTGTCCTTGGCCGCGTAGAAGAGGTTGCCGTTCGGCAGGATCTGCGCCTGACGGCCGGGCGGGTGCGGGGAGTTCCAGGTGTGGACGGCGCGGCCCTCGATGTCGACGAGGTGGATCTCGCCGGCGCTGGTGATCGGCGTGTACAGGGTGTAGCCGCCGTGGCTGCGCTCGGGATCGTGGGCGATCAGGCCGACGCCGCGGCGGCGCAGGGTGTTCTGGTCGACGGTCATGGGTTCGGTCTCCTCGTGGGGTGGTGTGTCAGCGAACGGTGACGGCGGCCGGGTCGACGGCCGTCAGGGGGCCGGGGTTCAGATACCGCTGCAGTGACGCGCGGTCGGCTGCGCCGGGCAGGCCCTGGGCGGCCTTGGCCCAGGTGGCCTCCTCCCCCAACTGGGCCAGCAGGTCGGGTGAGAGGGTGGCGCCGTAGGTGTAGCGGGGCTGGTACGTGTCGACGTAGCCGGCCTGGAGCGCGCCCTTGGACTGGGCGACGACGGCCTTCCGTGCGCGGACCGGGTCGTCCGCGATCTCGCGCTGGGCGCGCAGCACGGTGCGCAGTACGGCGGCTGAGGTCTCGTCGCCGGTCTTCGGCCCCGCGACCAGGAGGGTGCGTGCGGTGTATCCGGTGAAGGGGAGCTCGGCGTAGCGCTCGCCGAGCGCGGTGCGCGCGGCCTCGTAGAAGCTGGGAAAGGTGAGGCCCGCGTCGATGTCACCGCGGGCCAGTGCCGAAGTGACCTGGTTCGGGGCGAGATTCACGACGGTCACGTCGGCTGCGGTCAGCTGTGCGGAGGCGAGCATCCGGGACAGGGCGTACTCGACGTTCGTGCCCTGCGGGACGCCGACCTTACGGCCCTTGAGGGCCGCGAAGCCGGTGATCGCCCGGTCGGTTCGGGTGAGCAGACGCCAGTCGGAGAACCGGGACAGGTCGGCGACGATCCGCAGGTCGCGTCCGCCCAGCGCCGCCGTCACGGCGGGCAGGTCGCCGACGACGCCGAGCTGTGCCTGGCCGCCGAGGACGGCGTTGAGGGCGTCCCGCCCGGTGGGCTGGGTGGTGACGGTGGCGTCGATGCCTTCGGCGGCCCAGAGTCCGTGTTCCTGGGCGACGTGGACGGGGGCTCCGCCGAGGTGGTCGCTGCCGACGACGGAGACGGCCGGGCGGCCGTCCTTTCCGCCGCCGTTCGCGGGCACGGAGCCGTCGGCGCAGGCCGAGACGAGTGTGCTGAGCAGGGCCGCTACGAGCAGGGCGGCGGACGCGCGGGGTCTGGGCATCGAGGGTGTCCTTCCGGGGACCGGGGACGGGGATCGGATCGGGCGAGGGACCGGGCCGGGGTAGGGCGACGGGCTCAGGGACGGGAGGCAGCGGCTCAGTCGGAGCCGAGGTGGCGTGCGATGAGCGAGCGCAGGTCCGGGTCGGGAGCTCCCTCGGGGACGGCGTGGTCGGCGAGCACTCGACCGGGGCTGCCGCCCAGGACCACGACCCGTTGGGCGAGCGCCAGGGCTTCGTCGATGTCGTGGGTGACGAACAGGACGGTGGTGCCCCGGCGTTGCCACAGCTCCCGCAGCAGGCGCTGCATGCGGGCCCTGGTCAGGGCGTCCAGCGCCCCGAACGGTTCGTCCATGAGCAGCACTTCGGGCTCGGCGGCCAGGGCGCGGGCAAGCGCCACGCGCTGTTGCATGCCGCCCGACAACTGTGCCGGGTACTTGTCGGTGCCGTCGGCGAGGCCGACTTCGGCGAGTGCCTCCAGGGCGCGTCGGCGGCGTTCCGCACGCGGCAGCCCGGGCCGTTTGAGGGCGAACTCGACGTTCCCGCGTGCGGTGCGCCAGGGGAAGAGCGCGTAGTGCTGGAAGACCACCCCCCGGTGGGGGCCGGGCCCGCGCACGGGCCGGGAACCCGCCGTGACCTGCCCGGTGGCGGGAGGTACGAAGCCGGCGACGGCGCCGAGGACCGTCGACTTGCCGCATCCGCTCGGGCCGAGCAGGGCGGTGAACGACCCTGCGGGGAGTTCCAGGTCCGTGCGCTCCAGGACGGAGGCGGATCCGTAGCGGACGGACAGCCCTTCCAGTCGTACTGCCAGGCTCATGAGGTGCTCCAGTGCGCGAACCGGCGGCCGATCGCGGCGAGTACGAGGTCCACGGCCACGCCGAGCAGCCCGAGCACGAGCAGCCCGGCGAACATCCGGTCCACGCGGAGGAACTGGCCGTCGACCTGGAGCCGGTACGCCAGGCCGCTGTCGGCGCCGCCCAGCTCGGCCGCCACCAGGGCGAGCAGGGCCACCGAGGCGCCGTAGCGCAGTGCCGCGAGCACGGCGGGCGCGGCGGCGGGCAGCAGCACCTCGGCGAACCGGCGGTGCAGCGGGGCGCCCAGCGTCCGGGCCGCCCGCAGGTGGGAGACCGGGACCCGGGACACCCCGTCGTGGACGTACAGCCATACGGCGAGGAGGACGGCGTAGGCGATGAGGAGGCGCTTGGCGGTCTCCCCGATGCCGAACCAGGCGGTCGCGAGCGGCACCAGGGCGATGGCCGGGATCGGGCGCAGGAAGGAGACGACGGGCGTCACCGCGGCGGAGAGCTTCGGCAGGTATCCGGTGGCGAAGCCGAGTGCGCTGCCGATGAGCGCGCCGAGGGCGAAGCCCTGTCCGGCGCGGGCCAGGCTGGCGCGGAGGTCGGCCGCCAGGATGCCGCTGCGGGCGCTGTCGGCGAGCGCGGCCAGGGTCTGGGCGGGGGTGGGCAGGAGTGCCGGGGCGACCACGGCGGACCGGGCGAGCAGGTACCAGAGCGCGAGCACGGCGGCTGCCGCCGCCAGGGCCGGGGCCAGCCGGCCGAGGGCCCGGCCGGGCGGTGAAGGGGTGGCGTGCACGGAGCGGCTCCTCGGTCGTCGATAAGTGAGGTCAATAATTGACCACGCTTATGACGGGGATGTTGCAGCAGTGCGAAACCTCGCCGGGGCGCCCGGGCCCTGATGGGGGATGAGGTACGTTCACCTGCGTGTCTCGACCCGAACCCACGCCCGAGGCGATCGAGGTCGGACGGGTGATCCGGAGCTGCCGCAAGCGAAGCGGCGTCTCCATGGCCGTCCTCGCCGCCCGCTCAGGCCTCTCGCAGCCGTTCCTCAGCCAGCTCGAACGCGGCCTCACCACGCCCAGCCTCAGCTCGATCTACCGGATCGCGGAAGCCCTGGAGGTCAGCCCGGGCACCTTCCTGAGGCCGCCCGCACGGCCGGGTGCGGTCAGCCACGAGAGCGACCCGCAGGTGATCCGGGTGGAGGAGTCCGCAGGGCAGGTCGCTCGGGTGCTCATCCCGGGCGGGCGCAGCGCGTTGATGGAGGCGTACGAGCACCACTTCGAGCCCGGCCAGGGCGAGCGCGGCTGGTTCGAGCACCCCGGCGAGGACTTCCTCTACGTCCTGGAGGGCGAGGTGGTCCTGGAGGTCGAGGGCGAGGAGCCGTTGACGCTGCGCGCCGGCCAGAGTGCCCACCACCGGGGTGAAGTCCCGCACCGCTGCCGCCTGTCGGGCCCGGCCTCCGCCCGCACCCTCTTGGTCATCACGAACGCCTGACCGGGTGACCGACGGCGCAACGGCCCTCAGTCGAGGCAGAACTCGTTGCCCTCGACGTCCTGCATCACCAGGCAGGACTCGTTCATCTCGTCCGCGAGGAGCAGCCGCACGCGCGTAGCGCCGAGGGCGACCAGGCGGGCGCATTCGGCCTCCAGGGCGGCCACGCGCTCGTCGCCCGCGAGCCCGGTGCCGACGCGGACGTCGATGTGGAGGCGGTTCTTGACGACCTTGCCTTCGGGAACGCGCTGGAAGAACAGCCGCGGGCCGACACCCGAGGGGTCGACGCAGGCGAACGCCGACCCCTGGCGCTCGGCCGGCAGCGCGCGGTCGAAGTCGTCCCAGCTCCCGAACCCCTCGGGCGGCGGCGGCACGACATATCCCAGCACCTCGCACCAGAAACGGGCGACACGTTCGGGTTGTGCACAGTCGAAGGTGACTTGGAACTTCTTGATCGACGCCATCGGGCCATCATAGGGACGCCTGCTCCGCCTCGGGCAGGTCGAACCGTGGACTCGCGCACCACATGGCGGGCGGGCAGCGGGCCGGGCGGCGGGCAGCGGGCCGGGCGGTGGGCTCGGGCAGGATGGCCCCGTGACCTTCGTATCCGGAACCCGTAGCAGCACCGCCGCCCCCGGTCGGATCCGTCTGGTGGCGGCCGGCGCGGCCGCGGTGACGGTCGGCCTGGGGCTCGGGCTGCGGGCGGTGGCGGCGGGGAGCGTGGCCGAGTACGGCGGGGACGCGCTGTACACCGTCCTGCTGGTGGCCCTGGTCGTGCTGGTCGCGCCGCGGTGGACGCCCCTGCGGGCCGCCGGGACCGCGCTGGCGGCGAGCTGGGCCGTCGAGCTCTTGCAGCTCAGCTCCCTGCCCGCGGAGCTGTCCCGCCACAGCGTGGCCGCCCGCCTGGTACTCGGCTCCACCTTCAACCCACCGGACCTGTTCTGGTACGTGGTCGGCGCGGCGGGCGGCTGGCTGCTCCACACGGCGATGGTGGCGGAGCGACGGCCGGTGGCCCCCACCCGCCGGTGACTCTCCTCACACGGGGCGGGGTCCCGGTGTGCCGATGAGGTGCCGCTCCGGCGCCCGCCGCCGCGTGACGGCGGGCGCGCACGGGGGACTCCTCGCGCACCGCCTCCGGTGCACCGATGCCGCCCCCACACCGGCCGGCAGGCCCGCCGCGCTCCCCCCGTGGGTCCGTCGTCCGACCCGCCGGACCGGTCCCGTTCCGGCCGCGGTACGTGCCGCGGAGCCGGCCGATCGGCCGAGGAGGGCTCCGGGACGGATGACCTAGCCTGGATCGGACACGCGAGAACGGGGGGCCGAGCGCAAAGGAAGAGCGCGTCCATGGGCATCACCAGCAGTTCCGCTCGCCGTCTCCGGCGGGCGGGAACCGCCGCCACGGCGGCCGTCCTCGGCATCCTGGCCGTTTCCGGCACCCCGGCCCTCGCCGCCACGGACGGCTCGTCGGACAAGCCCGCGGCCGGTAACCCCGCCGGGGCCGCCGCGTCGGCCGGAGGCCAGGGGACCGCGCGGAGCGCCTCGGGGATCCCCCTGGGGATCTCCCGGCTGGCACAGGGCTCGGGCAGGGACGTCGCGATCACCATCGACGACGGCCCGGACCCCCGCTGGACGCCCCAGGTCCTCGACGTGCTGCGGAAGAACCACGTCAAGGCCACCTTCTGCCTGATCGGGACGAAGGCGCAGAAGTACCCGGAACTCGTGCGCGCGGTCGCCGCCGACGGACACCTCCTGTGCAACCACTCCGTCGACCACGACGTGACCATGGACCACAAGCCCGTCGCCTACCAGAAGCAGCAGATACTCGAGGGCAAGGCCATGATCGAGAAGGCCGCTCCCGGGGTCCCGGTCGGCTACTACCGCGCCCCGGGCGGCGCTTTCACCCCCGACAGCCGGGCGATCGCCGCGGCGAGCGGGATGCGTCCGCTGGGCTGGAGCGTGGACCCGAAGGACTGGAGCCGCCCGGGCCTGCCCGCGATCATCTCCGTCCTCGAGGACAAGCTGCCCCAGCAGCCGACCGTCCTCTTCCACGACGGGGGCGGGGACCGCAGCGAAACCGTCGCGGCACTCAAGCAGTACCTGCCCTGGCTCACGGAGCAGGGCTACCACTTCACCTTCCCCGCGCGCACCACCCCGTAGCCCACCCCACGCCGACCGGGCGCCGGGGGGGGCTGCCGGGGGCGGTCGGCTGGATCAGGAGGCCGCCATGGCCTTGCGCAGGGTGTGGAGGCACGACGAGACGGCCGTGTGGCGGGGCGTGCCGTAGTCGCGTGCCTGCATCCAGGCCGCGTACAGCAGGGACCACAGCACGTTCTGCAGCCACTCGGCGTCCGCCTCCGCGTCGACCGTGCCTTCGGACTGGCCGCGTTCGATGAGGCGGACCAGGATCCGGTCGGAGTCGGTCTCCTCCTCGAAGCCCGCCCAGCTCAGGAACTGCGGGACGTCGAACAGCAGCATGAGCCGGTCCCCCAGCTCGAAGTACTCCAGGCAGAGCCGTTCCAGCGCCTTCGGGGCCGGGCCCTCCTCGACCCGCGCACGGACGGTCGCCTCCTGCAGCCGCTCCCGTACGTCCGCCCCGAGCGCCGCCACCAGGTCCGAGCGTTCCGCGAAGTAGCGGTGGACGGTCGTGCGCCCGACACCGGCGGCCTCGGCCACGTCCGCGAGGGACGCACCGTGGTTGGCCGACAGGACGCTGACGGCAGCGTCGAGGATCGCGCGCCGCGTGCGGGCACGGGTCGCGGTCTCGGTCGTCGTCGCTGCCGTCGGGGCTGCTGCCGTCGCTGCCGTCGCGATGTGGTCATGCTCCATGGACGTACGGTAGCGCGCAACCCGCAATGAAACCGACTTGACCCTTATGGAACATCGATGTTCCATTTCCATCATGGCTGACCCGACACCCCCGCCCCGTACCGTGCTCGACGCACCCCGGCTGCGCGTCCTCTGGGCGTTCGCCCGCCCGCACCGCCGCACGCTGGCCGCAGGACTGGTCCTGGCGCTGGCCGGTTCGGCCCTCGGCCTGGCCACCCCCATGCTCACCAAGTGGGTGCTGGACGCCCTGAACGACTCCGCCTCCCTGACCGGCCCCGTGACCGCGCTGTTCGTCCTCCTCGTCGTGGGCGCCGCCGTGTCCTACCGGCAGTGGTGCATGCTCGGCACGCTGGGCGAACGCGTCGTGCTGGAGGCGCGCGAGTCCATGGTGCGGCGGTTCCTGCAGGCCACCGTGCCCGCGCTCACCCGCCGCCCGACCGGTGAGCTCGTCACCCGCGTCACCTCGGACACGGTCCTGCTCCGCGAGGCGACCGCCCAGTCGTTCGTCGGCCTGGTCAACGGCGCCGTCATGCTGGTGGGCAGCCTGGTCCTGATGGGCGTGCTCGACCTGGTGCTCCTCGGCACGACGGTGGCCGCCGTGGCCGTGACCGGGGCGCTCTTCGCGCTCCTCATGCCGGGCATCGGCAAGGCGCAGCAGCGCGCACAGGAGCACATCGGCCTGCTCGGCGGCCGCCTGGAGGGCACGCTGCGCGCGATCCGCACCGTGAAGGTGAGCCGCGCCGAGGAGCGGGCCGCCGAGCGGATCGTGGCCGACGCGCGGTCCGCGGCGGAGTACGGCATCCGGGCGGTGCGTCAGGAGGCGCTGGCCTGGACGGTAGCCGGGTCCGGCATCCAGCTGGCCATCATCGCGATCCTGGGCGTCGGGGCCTGGCGGGTCGGGGCCGGGGACCTCGAGGTGTCCAGCCTGATCGCCTTCCTGTTGTACGCGTTCACGCTGATGGAGCCGGTCAGCACGCTCAGCCAGAACCTGACCTCTCTCCAGGCCGGGATGGCCGCGGCCGAACGCATCCGGCAGACCGCCGATCTGACGGGCGAGGACGCGGCGGGCCGCCCTGCGCGCGGCGTCCCGGCCGCCCGCCCGACGGACGCCGACGACCGGGCGCACGTGCCCGTGCTCGAACTGCGCGGTGTGAGCGCCGCGTACGGCCCCGACGCCGGGAACGCCGTCACCGACGTGCGGCTGGCCATCCCCCGGCGCGGTCACACCGCGATCGTCGGGCCGTCGGGCGCCGGCAAGACCACCCTGTTCTCGCTGGTCCTGCGGTTCCTGGAGCCCGTCGACGGCGAACTGCTGCTGAACGGACGGCCGTACCGCGACCACAGCCACTCCGAGGTACGGGCGCGGCTGGCGTACGTCGAGCAGGACACCCCGGTCGTGCCCGGCACCCTCCGCGACAACCTGCTGCTCGCCCGGCCGGACGCCACCGAGGAGGAACTCCACCGCGTGCTGCGGGACGTACGGCTCACGGACAAGGTCGACGCCCTCGACAGCGGTCTGGACAGCCCGCTGTCGTCGGCGCACGTGTCCGGTGGCGAACGCCAGCGCATCGCACTCGCCCGCGCCCTGCTGCGGACTCCCGAGGTCCTGCTGCTGGACGAGGCGACCGCGCAATTGGACGGTCTGACCGAGACCGCGGTGCAGGACTGCATCCGCAGCCGCGCGGCGACGGGTGCGGTGGTGACGGTCGCGCACCGCCTGTCGACGGTGGTCGACGCCGATCTGATCGTGGTCATGGAGGCGGGCCGGATCCGCGCCCGCGGCACCCATGAGGAACTGCTGGGGTCCGACCCGCTCTACCGCGAGCTGGTGGCGGCCCTGCGCCTGGCCACCACCGCCGGGGCGGAGGTGGCGTAGCCCGGTCGGCACGGCCCCGACGGCCGACGGCCGATCGGCCGGATCGGCCGGATCGGCTGAGTCGGCTGAGTCGGCTGAGCCTGGTCCCCGCGCGGTGCGGTGTCAGACGGGGTCTTCGGGGGTCGGGGTGGCACGGGCGATCAGGAGGGCGACGTCGTCGTGGACTCCCGGGTGGCGCATGGTGTCCAGCAGCAGGTCGCAGGTCTCGTCCAGGGGGCGGCCGGGATCGTCGAGGGCGGCGAGGAGGACCTCGAGGCGCTCGTCGATCGGGTCGTCCCGGGTCTCGACCAGGCCGTCGGTGTAGAGGACGAGCTGGTCGCCCACCTCTGCGGGGATGCTGACGGTACGGAAGGCGACACCGCAGCCGCCGAGGGGCGCGCCGGTGGGCAGGTCGAGGAGTTCGCGCGTGCCGTCCTGCCGCAGGAGGACCGGGGGCAGGTGCCCGGCCAGGGAGAGGCGCCACTGCGCCCCGCGCGGGTCGTAGACGGCGTAGACGCAGGTCGCGATGGTTTCGAGGCCCTCGGTGACGTGGTCGAGGTGGTGCAGGACCTGTGCGGGGTCGAGGTCGAGATCGGCCAGGGTCCGGGTGGCGGTGCGCAGTTGGCCCATGCTGGCCGCTGCGGCGACTCCGCTGCCCATGACGTCGCCGACGACGAGGGCGGTCTTGTCCCCGCTCAGCGGGATCACGTCGAACCAGTCGCCGCCGATCTCCATGGTGGCCTGGGCGGGGCGGTAGCGGGTGGCGACCTCCAGGCCCGGCCGCCGCGGCGGGGTGTGCGGCAGCAGGCTGCGCTGGAGGGTGAGTGCGGTGTGGCGTTGCTCCTCTACCGCCCGGTGCCGCTCGGTGACGTCGGTGCTGGCGGTGGCCACGCCCAGTACGGTCCCGTTGGGGGCTTCGAGCCGGTAGAACGAGATCGACCAGGCGTGGTCGTGGTCCGGGTCGGCCGGGGTACGGCCGACGGTGTACTGGTCCACGATGGGGACGCCGGTGGCCAGCACTTCGCGCATCGCGGCTTCGAAGGAGGCGTCCACGGCCGGCAGTACCTCGTGGACGTGGCGGCCGATGTGCTCGGCCGCGGAGACCCCGTTGAGGCGTTCCTCCGCCGGGTTGACCGAGACGTAGCGGAGGTCGGTGTCGAGCACGCCGAGGCCGACCGGCGACTGTTCCACGAGCCGGGCGGACAGGGCCAGATCCCGCTCGACCTGCCGTACCGTCGCCTGGTCCGCGGCCAGGCCCAGGGCGTAGTACTCCTGCTGGGAGTCCAGCAGCCGCATGTTGCGGAACTCGACCATGCGCGTGCTGCCGTCCTTGTGCCGGACGGGGAAGACACCGACCCAGCTGACGCCGGCCTCCATGACCTCGTTGAACATGTCCAGTACGACGGGGACGTGCTCCTCGTGCAGCAGGAGCCGGGCCGCGTACTCCCCCAGGGCCTCGTCGGCGGTGTAACCGAACAGTTCCTCGGCCTGCGGGCTCCACAGGTCGATCCGGCCTTCGGCGTCGAGGAGGATGGCGGCCACGCGGAGCACATCGAGCAGGCCGCCGGGCCCCGGCGCGGCGGGCCGCACCTCTCCGGGGTCGCCGTGCGAGGGCTCGATTGCTCCCATCTGTGGGCTCTCCTTCCGGCCACTGCGGGCTGCGGCCCTACGCTCCCAGCCATCTCATCGTCCCCCTCCGCGCGACACGCGTGCACGCCGCGCCCCCACCGGACGGCCCACGCACCGCACGCCGGTGCAACCGCACGCATTCGAGCACATGCGCGACAACTGTGCGTCACCGCCCGGGTACGGCGCACCGAAACGTCGACGGAGGGGGCCGGTGCGGGTGCCCGGGGAGGGAGGGGGCATCATGCCGACATGCAGGAGAACGAGACCCGTCAGGGGCGGACGCGGTACACGCTCACCAACACGGAACGAGGCCACGTCTGGGGCCACTGCGCCGAGGCGGAGGGGTTGTTCGGGCCGGGCCGGCGTGAGACGTACGAGTTGCTCGGCTGGGTGCCGGAGGGAGCCGAGGTGCTCGGGTGGGTCGGCCGTGAGGTGTGGCTCGTGCCCGGGGACGGGACGCTCGACCCCTGGCTGCTGGAGGACGTCGAGAGCCTCGGGCGGCATCCCGGGACGGACGGTCTCGTCCTCACCGGGCTCGACGGCCGGGCCGCGCAGTCCGATGGGTACCGGGGCCCTGTACGCGTGCACGACAAGCGGCGATGGCTGGGCTCCTGCCGGGAGTTCGCCCGTGTGCTGCCGCCCGGGCGGCCGGAACCCGCGATCGTGCTGCGCGGGCTCGCCCCGGGCGAGGAGTTGCGGACGGCCCTGACGGCGGGCACCCGGCGCTCCCTGGATCTCGGAGAAGCAGCCCTGGAGGTACGGGACGACTTCGGTGAGCCGTTCGCCGAACTCCTCCTGTGCATCACCGTCAGCGCCTGGTACCCGTCCCCGCTCGGGGCCGGTCTGATCGACCTGGAGCTGGAGGGCGAACTCTCCGCTCCCGTCCCGGAACAGGCCCGACCGCTGTGGGAGCGTTGGCTCGCCGGACCGCCCCGGACACCCGGAGCCTGGGCCGGCCTCGGCACGCGGGCGCGCTGGGACTGGCTGGACCACGTCCGGGGACGGCCTCGGCCGGGCACCGGCGCCGGCCGGCCGTGGGGCCGGGCCTACGTACTCGACGGACGGCACATCACGGACGTCCCGGGCCTGTACCTGGCGCTCGGGGAGGCGTTCAACGGGCCGGGCGGCTACTTCGGTGCCAACGTGGACGCCCTCGCCGACTGTCTGGGCGGCGGCTTCGGCCACACCGGCCCGACGACGCTCCTGTGGCGCGACTGCGCCGTCGCGCGCGAGCACCTGGCGCAGGCACTGACCTCGGACGGGCGGCCCTACGACGTGTTCAACACGGTCCTCGACGTCCTCGCGGAGCACAGGGTGCGGGTCACGCCGGCCTGACCCGCACCCTGCCCGGCGCACACCACGCAGATCAGTACGGCGACCGCGGCGAGGCGGTGCAGGTGCGGACGACGTCGAACGCCTCCCCTCTCCGGAGAGTCTCCGTACGGTCCGCCGGCGGCGCCGCGGGGCCCCTGCTTGATGCGGACGCTGATCGGAACGTTCCCGGTGCCTCCAGTGGATGCCTCTGCTCCTGCCCGCAAACATCACCGATGCGTGGAGCGGTCGGTGCGGCCGCTGCCGGGGAGGCGGAAGCCGTTGAAGAGGTCGTCCATGCCGCGCAGGGCCAGCCGCGTGGGGGTGGCACGGACCGCCAGGTCACGGGCCGTCGCCGCGAGCGGGTTGCGCAGGGCGCCCAGGCGGCCGACGCGGCGGGCGCGGAGCCGGACGGCGTCCGTGCGGTCACGGCGGGCGGCGGTGTAGGCGGCGAGGGCGGCCGGGACGGCGTCCGCGCCGCCGGGGTCGTCCCCGGCCGGGAGGAGGTGGGCGAGGACCACCGCGTCCTCGATCGCCTGACAGCCGCCCTGGCCGAGGTTGGGGGCCATGGCGTGGGCGGCGTCGCCGAGCCAGGCGGTCCGGCCGTGGTGCAGCCGGGGAAGGGGGGCGGCCAGGTCGTAGAGGTCGTTCTGCAGGACGTCGGCGGGGCCGTAGTGCCCGACCCGGTCCAGTAGGGCCGGGATCGGGTCGTGCCACGAGCCGAAGCGGCGGCGGAGTTCGGTGAGGGGGTCGGCCGAGCGGGTGCCGGCCGGGACGACCGCGGTGGCGTAGAGGTAGTACCGGCCGTCGGCGAGCGGTGTCACGCCGAAGCGTTCCCCCCGCCCCCACGTCTCGCTCATGGACGGTATCCGCAGGTCCGGGGCGTCGACGAGGGTCCGCCAGGCCGTCTCGCCGAGGTAGTGCAGGCCGGGGTGGGCGGGGAAGCGCGCGCGGCGCAGCGGGCTGTGGATCCCGTCGGCGGCGACGACCAGGTCTGCGGGAAGGTCCGGGCCCCCGGCCGTGCGGACGGTCACGCGGCTGGTGGTGTCGTCCACGCCGGTCACGGTGGCGCCGTAGCGGAGGGCCTCCGGCGGCAGGGCCGCGGCCAGCGCCCCCGTGAAGGCCGGGCGCGGTACCGCGATCGGTGGCGTCCCGTACCGGGCCGCCATGTACGAGGTCTCGGCGCGGGTGAGCCACCGGCCGTCGGAGCGGCGGACGCCCATCGTCGCGGGCACGGCGCTGCCGATGGCCCGGGCCGCGTCGACGCCGATGGCGTCGAGGGCGCGCAGGGCGTTGGGAGCGAGGCCGATGCCGGCCCCGGTCACGGGCGGTTCGGGGGCGCGTTCGCAGACGGTGACCCGCCAGCCGCGGCGGTGCAGTGCGAGGGCGGCCGTGAGACCACCGATCCCGGCCCCCGCCACCACTGCCTGGAGTCTCTCCATGGACACCTCTCCGTTCGGTTCCCGCACCTACTGGTACGTCTCCACGACCCGGTCCGACACGGAGCAGACCGCCTCGCAGTCCGGGCAGACCGCCCGGCCGAAGAGGTGGGTCAGCCCGTACGCGAGCTTCTCGTGCCCCGCCTCCGTCGCCAGACGGTGCAGGCGGGCCGGAAGTGCGTCGAGGGCGGCCGGGTCCGCGGGCAGCAGTTCCGTCCTGACCGGGGCGGAGGTCACTGACAACGCCCGGGGCCGGCCGCGTCGGTGCGGTCACCTGCGCGGGCCGGCCACCGCATAGGCGGTGGTGCCGACCACCAGGACGGCCAGAGCGGTCCAGGTGCCCGCCGCCGTGCCGGGCGGCTGCGGCATCCAGGTCATGACCTGCATCGGCAGCCCGGTGAGGGGCGGGGCGAACAACGCGAGCGCCAGCCACCCGACCGGCAGCGTCCCGGGGTGGGCCGCGTGGGGGCCGGGCAGCGCTCAGTGCGGGGAGCGTCCCGTGTCGTAGCGGACCGGAAGTTCCAGCAGGCCGCGGGCGCGCAGGGAGGGACGCCAGCGGGGCGCGGGGCTTGCGGCTTCGAGGACGGGGTAGCGCTCCAGGAGGGCGGCGAGGGCGATCTCGGTCTCGGCGCGGGCCAGGGGGGCGCCGAGGCAGTAGTGGATGCCGTGGCCGAGCGCGAGGTGGCCGGAGGCGTCGCGGTCCAGGTCGAGGAGGTCGGGCCGGGGGAAGCGGGCCGGGTCGCGGTTGGCCGCGGAGAGCGAGAGCAGGACCGTCTCCCCCGCCGGGACGGTGACTCCCGCGATGGTGACGTCCTCGGTCGGGAAGCGGCGGATGGCGAGGGGCGCGGGGCCTTCGTAGCGCGCGAGTTCCTCGACGGCGGCCGGGAGGGCGGACGGGTCCTTGCGGAGGCGGGCCTGTTCCTCGGGGTGCTCCAGGAGCGTGTGGATCGCGTTGCCGATGAGCTGGACGGTGTTCTCGTACCCGGCGAAGAGGATGAGGAAGGCGAGCGACATCAACTCCTCCTCGCTCAGCCGGTCGCCGTCGCGGGCGCCTCCGGCTGCGCCTTCGCCTTCTCCGTCCTCGGCACCCTCTGCCCCGTCCCGGACGGCTATCAGATCGGACAGCAGGTCGTCGGCGGGCCGGCTGCGCTTGTGCGCCATGAGCTCGGTGAAGAAGCCGAGCATGGCCGACACCGCTTCCTTCGCGGCACGGGGACGGCTGGGGTCGGGGGTGATGAGCGCGTCCGTCCAGGTGCGGAAGTCGAGGCGGCGGTCCTCCGGAACGCCCAGCAGGTCGCAGATGACGATGATCGGCAGCGGGGCGGCGTAGGCGGCCACCAGGTCCGCGGTTCCGGCCGGGCCGAGGTCGTCGAGGAGGCGGTCCGCGGTCGCGCGGATGGGGGCGCGCAACTGCTCGCTGCGGCGCGGGGTGAAGGCGCGGCTCACGAGCCTGCGGATGCGGGTGTGGTCGGGGGGATCCATGTTGAGCAGATTGGCGTCCAGGGCCGGCGGCAGCGAAAGGCCCCGGTAACCGCCCTCCTTGGCATGGGACTTGTCCAGCGACAGCCGACGGTCGGTGAGGGCGGCGCGTACGTCGTCGTACCGCGTGACCAGCCATGCCGGGGTCCCGTCGGTGCCGGTGATGCGGCACACCGGCGCGGTGTCGCGCAGCCGGTCGTAGACGGAGTAGGGGTGTTCGAGCAGTTCGGCCTGGAGATCCATGGGGCAACCTTAGTCTCACGGTCCCCAACTGGCCTGTTTCAGTCAGTACGTTGGCGGGCGACGGCGTCCGTCCAGGTCGCGGTGGTCTGCGGGGTGAGGGGGACGCGGCCGTGGACGGCGTCGAGGACGACGTGGCAGTCGATGCGTTCGCCGTACCGGGGTGGCGAGGATGTGCGCGGCCCCTGCGGTCGGGAAGGGGCCGGCGGGGCGGCGGGGGTCGGCGGCGACCGTGCCGTCCGGACGCAGTCGGCCCCCTGCCCGATGAGGGCCTCGGCGCCCTTGGCCAGAGGGCCCTTGGGACCGCCGCGTGCCCCTGCGGCACTTCGCCCGACTGTGCGGCCGGGTGCGGCCCCGGCTTGCCCGTACGGTCGTCCGTACGGGCTGGCATGCTCCCCCTCATGACGGATCAGATCCCGCCCCAACTCACCCCGATCGCAGACGCCCGAGAGGTCGCTGCCACACTCCGGCACCAGCTGACCGACTGCTGGGTCGCCGTCACGAACGCGGGCGGGGCCGCCGGGTTCCCGTTCCCGCCCGTCGGTCACGAGGACGTCGCACCGGTCGTGGACGAACTCCTCGCCCACCTCCATCCACAGCGGAGCCGGCTCGTCGTCGCCACGTTCGACGGCGTCCTCGCCGGCTGGGTCGTGCTGCGGCGTGAGCCCCACCGCCTCGTGGGGCACTGGGGTACGGTGCACCACCTCCAGACCCGTCCCGGGTTCCGGCGCCGGGGGGTCGGAGCCGCCCTCATGGAGGAGCTGCGGAGAACCGCCCGCGACGAACTGGGGCTGGAACAGCTCCGTCTCGCGGCCCGTGGTGGAGAGGGGCTGGAGGACTTCTACGGCCGGCTCGGATGGCGTGAGGTCGGCCGCTGGCCGGGGGCCCTGCGCCTGTCCCCCGAGGACACCCGGGACGAAGTCCTGATGCTCCTCGACGCACTCTGACGTGCCGGCCCTTCGTGCGCCGGACCGGGCCGGCGGGGGGCGACGGGTCGGGCCGACGGGTGGTGCCGCCTCCCGCTGCGGAGCCGGGAGGCGGCCGTGTGTGGCGCGGCCGGCTCAGCGGAACAGCATGGACGCGTCCCCGGCCGGGGTGGTCACCGAGCCCGGGCACAGGAAGCTGCCCGAGGTCTTGGTCGCGGTGAACGCGCGGTTGATGTACTTCCGGGTCGTGCCGTCGCGGTCCCACACGATGTTCGTCGCCTTGTAGCGACAGGAGATGAAGCTCTGCCTGCCGGTGATGTCGATCAGGTCGGTCCGGGCCGTGCCGGCCGCGTCGTCGAACGTGAAGGCCGGGTTGTTGTTGAGGGTGGCGGCGATGCCGCCGCCGCAGGCGAGGTTCCCGCCGGGCGCGTTGACCGTGGCACGGTCGACGGTGAGGGCGTTCGGGGCGGCGGCGCTGGTGCTCGCGTTGGTCCAGCTGCAGCTGTTGCCGGCGACCACCATCACGCCGTCGGCCTTCTGGTCGGCGGCCGGGGCGGCGGAGCCGTGCGCCAGGGCGGTTCCGGTACCGGCCAGCCCTGCCGCGACGACGAGTGTCGCGATCCCGGCGACGCGGGCGAGTCGTGTGGTGCGGGAGGTGTTCGGGGTGTGCCTCATGGGTCGCTCCTCCATGCCACGTACTGGTGGGGGTAGGCGAGGCGCTGGGCCTCTCAGGGGGTGCGGAGTGCGTGCCGGGAGCGTCCCACAGCCGCCTCGAAGTGTCAGGAGTCTGTCAGGTGCATGGCAACAATTGGCTGGAATTACCGGTCGGTACGACATGCCGCCACTGGATCCGCCCCGGAAACGGGAAGGCGCCGTGAGGTCCGCCGCCCGGATGACGGGCACAATGAGGAGAGACCTCGATCGAAGGGGGACCTCTGATGCCATCGGACCGGCCAGGGGGTGCGGACGCCGACGCCCCCGGTCCGATCCGGTCCGAGCCGGGGGCCCTGCTGGAGCACGTGCCCGTGGCCGTCTTCGGCCTCGACGACGCGGAGCGGGTCCGTTACTGGGGCCCCGGCGCCCGGCACCTGTTCGGATACGCGCCCGAAGAGGTGCTGTCCCGGCCGGCCTCGGTCCTCTTCCCCGACCCGGAGCCGGGAACCCCCGGCGGGGCGTCTCAGCTGGTGGAGCGCGGCCGGACCCTCGGGTACTGGCGGGTCCGGATGCCCGCCCGGCACCGCGACGCCGGGGTCTTCGACTGCGGGTTCCGGGTGTTCCCGGTGACCGGCCCGGCGGGCGACTCCGTGGTCATGGGCCTGGCCAGCCGCGGCGACGAGCTCGACCGGGTCAAGACGAACCTCGTCTTCCTCGACGCCCTCTTCGAGACCTGTCCGATCGGCCTCGTCATGCTCGACGAGGAGCTGCGTTACGTGCACCTCAACCAGGTGCTGGCCGACATGGACGGGATCCCCATGCGGGAGCACCTCGGGCGCCGCATGACCGACATCATGATCACGTCCGACGGGGGTGAGTACGAACGCATGCTCCGGGCCGTGGCCGAGAAGGGCCGCCCCCTCGTCGGCGCGCTGGTGGGGCTGCGCACCCCCGGCCGACCCGACCGCGACCAGGTCCGCTCGGTGAGCTTCTTCCCGCTGAGCGGGACGGGGGACACCCTGTCCGGTGTCGGCGGGCTGCTCGTCGACGTGACCGACCGGGAACAGGCACTGCTCGAAGCGACGGCCGCCCGGCAGCGGCTGGACCTGCTGGACCGCGCATCGGCCCAGGTCGGCACCACCCTGGACCTGGAGGTCACGGCCCGCGAGCTGGTCGACGCCGTCCTGCCCGACTTCTGCGACGGCGCCGTGGTCGAAATGGTCGAGTGGATGTACGAGGACGAGCGGTTCGACCCCGCCCTGCCGCTCACCACGCGCCGGATCGCCTCCGGCACCGTCCTCCCGCCGCCCGCGCCGGAGCTGGTCGGAGGCCGGGAACGGGTCACCTACCCACCCGGCTCCGGCATCCACGAGATGCTGAGCAGCGGCCGCCCGCTCTCCGTCGTCGTCGACGAGGCCTTCGCCACCCGCACCGCCGCCCACCGGGACCGGGCTCGCCTGCTGCTGGACAGCGACCTGGGCGGGATCGTCCTCGCCCCGCTCATCGCGCGGGGCACGGTCCAGGGCATCGCCATGTTCGGCCGCTCCACCGCCCGCCCCGCCTTCACCGAACAGGACGTCACCCTCGCCGGCGAGCTGGCCTCACGGGCGGCCCTGTGTCTGGACAACGCGCGCCTGTACGGCCGGGTCCAGGACATCGCGCTGACCCTCCAGCGCGCCCTCCTGCCCAGCGCCGTGGTGTCGGGCGCCCACGTGGACGTCGCCCACCGCTATCTCCCCGGCAGCCGGATCACCGAGGTCGGGGGCGACTGGTACGACGTGATCAACCTGCCCGGCGACCGGGTCGCGCTCGTCGTCGGGGACGTCATGGGGCACGGCGTCCCGGCCGCCGCGTCGATGGGCCGGCTGCGCATCACGGCCAAGGCCCTCGCCCCCCACGCCCCCACCCCCGAGGCGCTGCTCACCGAACTCGACACCTGCGCCCAGGAGTCCGGCATCCAGCTGGCCACGTGCCTCTTCCTCGTGTACGACCCGCACACCGGCCGCGCCCGTATCGGGAACGCCGGCCATCCCCCGCCCCTGGTGCGCCACCCGGACGGGACGGTCGAGACGGTGGGCGCGGGCCTGGGGATCCCGCTCGGGGTGGGCGGCGTCCCCTTCCGGTCGTCTGCGCTCGACCTGCCCGACGGCGCGGTGCTCGCCCTGTACACCGACGGCCTGATCGAAGCGCGGGGCCAGGACATCGGAGCCGGTCTGGAGGCCCTGCGGGAGCAGCTGCGCACGGTGACGGGGCCGCTGGAGGAGGCCGCGGACCGGATCATCGCGAACCAGCTTCCCGCCGAGGCGACCGACGACACCGTCCTGGTACTGGCCCGGATCCACCGCGCGGGCGGCCGGGGCGCCGGTGCGGGGCCGCCCGAGCAGTGACGTACGAGGGCTCGGGCCGGGGGGCGTGCCGGGGCGGGGTGGCGTGCCGCGGTGGCCGGTCTCAGTACGCCCCGAAGGACCAGAAGACCCCGACCTCGTCGTCGGACACGGCGATGAGGCCCAGTTCTTCGAGCAGGTCGAGGCCGTTGATGTACTCGCCCGTGATGAACCCGTGCACCCTCGTCCCCTTGAGGCCGGCCCGGACGAAGTCCCGGGCGGGGTCCGAGGCCGCGTCCCGGGCGTTCGTCCAGAACCGGGCGTCCGGGCCGTAGCGGTCCAGCAGGAGCCGTGCGTCGGCCAGCAGGGCGTCGCGCTCGGGCCAGTTCGCGAAGGGCCGGCCGCAGCCCCACTCCTCCGCCATGACGGCGAGCGCGGTGACGGCCGCCGCCGGTTCCAGTGGGTGCAGGCGGTCCCGGAACCCGGCGGCGGGCGGCGGCTCGAAGGGGTACGCCGGCACGGCGCAGCGGGCATCGTTGGTGCGGTCGCAGTCGATCCGCAGCCAGCCGCGCGGGTCCGGGACCTCGCGGTGCATCAGGGCGAGCACGTCCTCGGCCCAGTCCTCGTGCCGTCGCGGTCCGGTGGCGAGGAAGACGTACGGGTCCCCCAGCAGGCGCAAGGCCGCCGCGTTCCAGGGGCTGCGGCGGCGCCGCAGCCCCATGAGGGTGTCGCCGACGCTGCGGGCGAACACGTCGGCCGGTGCGCGCGGAATGCCGTTGAGCTCTCCGTACCCCCACCGCAGGAGTTCCGCAACCGCGCTGTCCGCACCGTCCGCAGCGACTGCTGTCGGCTCGGGCGGCGCCTCGGGGACGGCGGCCCGGTTTCCCCGCTCCAGTTCGACGGCTGCCCGCCACAGGTCTTCGAGGTGGGCCTCGAGGACGTCGAGGGCGGTGCGGTCGTCGGCTGCCGTGCTCATGCGCCCACCCTAGGGGGTGTGTTGTCCGCCCCTTGCGGTCTCGCTACGGAGACGGCGTCGTCTTGCGCAGGACGCCGATCTTGTCGATGCGGTGCTCGGGATTGCCCTGGGCGTCGCTCCAGAAGTTGCCCTCGGCGTGGTCCTCCGGTGTGGCGCAGGTCGAGATCGTGATCATGGCCTGGGTGGGGGCCGCGCCGGGTGCGCCGGGCACCGCCGCGCGCTGTTCGTCCAGCGAGCGCTGCGACCGGAAGGACGTCTTGCGGGTCGCGGTGATCTCGTAGGTGTACTGCACCCCGCCCGCCGTCACGAGGACCGTGTCGCCGTGGTCGACCGCGGGCAGGTCCCGCAGCGGGCCGCCGGCCGACAGGCGGTGCGCGGTGACCAGGAAGTTCCCCACCTGACCGGGTCCGACCCCACCCCGCTTCCCGTACGGGCTGGCCGCGACCCCACGGTCCTGGATGCGGGTCCCGGGTACGTCGTCGGTGGTGCCCTCGTACGGCACGACGCGCAGCCCGGATATGCCCGCCGAGGGTATGGACAGGCTCGACTCCCGGGTACGGGCGTCGCCGGGGTCCGCAGCGGGTGCGTGCGCGGCGGCCTGCGCCGAGGCCGAGGCCGAGGCCGAGGCCGAGGCGGAGGCGGTGGGGGTGGCGGTGGCGGTCGTCGGTACCGCTGGCGCCCCTGCGGCCGCCGAGGGGCCACACGCCGCCAGCAGGGCGGTCACGGCGCCGACCAGTGCGACGGGGACGGCTCGGGACGGGAACAGCTGGGGCATGGGCGCATCCGGGGGGTCGGTCGCCCGGGTCGAGCGGCAGGTGGGTGACCCGGTTCACGGCCAGAGTGACATACGGAGCAAGAAGTCCATAAGGGGCCGTGCCTGTGACCTCCCTCCCCCGGCCCCCGGCGCCGGGGCCCGAGCCGAGGCGGGCCGAGGCCGCGACCTCCCCCGAACCCGAGAGCCCGAGCCCGGGACCGGGACCGGGACCGGGGCGGCGGGACCGGAACCGGGGTCAGTGTCTGCGGCCGACGAGTTCCGGCGGCGGCGCCACCGGGTTGCGCCGCAGGTGGTCCAGCCGCTCCCGGACGGCCCGGACCTGTCCGCCGAGCTTGGCCTCGTGCGACCGGCGGTGTCTGGCGAAGCCCTGCCGGGGGTCCCTACCGGTGCCGGCCAGGCGTTTCATGGCTGTCCCGAGCAGCTCCTCGGTACGGCCCAGTTCAGCGAGCCAGTCCGCGTGCTCCTGTGTCGCGCGCCGTCGGGCGGCGCCTTCGCGGCGCGGTAGCCGCGCCAGCCGTCCCCGTGGCGGTGCACGGTGCGCGCGGCGCGGTCGACCTCGAGGACGGTGGTGGCGATGCGTTCCAGGAAGCCGCGGTCGTGAGTGACGGCGACGACGGTGCCCCGGTGCCCGCGCAGGTGCTCTTCGAGCCAGTGCACGGCGGCCGCGTCGAGGTGGTTCGTCGGCTCGTCGAGGAGCAGCAGCTCGGGGGCGGCGGCCAGTACGCAGGCGAGCGAGAGTCGCGTCTGCTCACCGCCGGACAGCGAGCCGAGCGTGCGGTCGCGGGTGGTCCCGGCGAGCCCGAGGCCGTGCAGGGCGGCGTCGACGCGGGCGTCCGCCTCGTAGCCGCCGCGGTCCTCGTACGCGGTGAGCAGCTCGCCGTACGCGTCGAGTTCGGCCGGGGACGCTCCGGCCAGTTCCTTCTCGGCCGCGCGCAGCCTGCGCTTCATGTCACGCAGGTCCGCGAGGGCGAGATCGACGACTTCCTGCACCGTGTCGTAGGGGTCGAGGTCGAGGGTCTGGGCGAGGTGGCCCGTGCCGCCCGGTAAGACGACGGTGATCTCGCCGGTGTCGGGCGGCTCGGCCGCGGCGAGGAGCCGCAGCAAGGTGGACTTGCCAGAGCCGTTCTCGCCGATGACGGCGGCCTTCTCGCAAAGCGACGTACGGCGCCGCAGCGTGACGGCACGACGGCTTGGGCTACGCCTCCTCCGCGCCGACCGTCTATTCGACCTTCTCCCAGTCGAGCGTGCGCTCGACCGCCCGCTTCCAGCCCGCGTAGCCCTCGGCACGCCGCTCCTCGGACCACTGGGGCTCCCAGCGCTTGGACTCCTGCCAGTGCGTGCGCAGCTCGTCCGTGTCCTGCCAGAAGCCGGTGGCGAGGCCGGCCGCGTAGGCGGCGCCGAGCGCGGTCGTCTCAGCGACGACGGGGCGGCTGACCGGTACGCCGAGGACGTCGGACTGCGTCTGCATGCACAGGTCGTTGGCGGTGACCCCGCCGTCGACCTTGAGCACGTCGAGGTGTACGCCCGAGTCCTGCTCCATGGCCTCCACGACGTCACGGCTCTGGTAGCAGATCGCCTCCAGGGTGGCCCGCGCCAGGTGGCCGTTGTCGTGGTAGCGGGCGAGCCCGACGATCGCACCGCGGGCGTCGGAGCGCCAGTACGGGGCGAACAAGCCGGAGAAGGCGGGGACGAAGTAGATGCCTCCGCTGTCCTCGACGGTCCGGGCCAGGCGTTCGCTCTCACCGGCATCGGTGATGATCTTCAGCTGGTCGCGCAGCCACTGCACGGCGGAGCCCGTGACCGCGATGGAGCCTTCGAGGGCGTAGACCGCGGGGCTGTCACCGAACTGGTAGGCCACGGTGGTCAGCAGACCGTGCTGCGAGCGGACCAGTTCCGTACCGGTGTTGAGGACCAGGAAATTGCCGGTCCCGTAGGTGTTCTTCGCTTCGCCCGGCGCGAAGCAGACCTGGCCGACGGTGGCCGCCTGCTGGTCGCCGAGGACTCCCGTGATGGGAATCGCCTCCCGCAACGGCCGGGAGGTACGGGTCTGCCCGTACGCCTCCGGGTGGGAGGACGGGTTGATCGTGGGAAGCATCGACCGGGGGATGTTGAAGAAGCCGAGCAGTTCGTCGTCCCAGTCGAGGGTTTCCAGGTCCATGAGCATGGTGCGGCTGGCATTGGTGACGTCGGTGGCGTGGATGCCGCCCTCGGGGCCTCCGGTGAGGTTCCACAGCACCCAGCAGTCGGTGTTGCCGAAGAGGGCGTGGCCCTGTTCGGCGGCCTCCCGCACCCCGTCGACGTTCTCCAGGATCCACTGGATCTTGCCGCCGGAGAAATAGGTGGCCGGGGGCAGCCCCGCCTTGCGGCGGATGACGTCTCCCTGGCCGCCGCGCTCCAGTGCCGCGGCGATGGAGTCCGTACGGGTGTCCTGCCAGACGATCGCGTTGTAGTAGGGGCGCCCGGTGCGGGGGTCCCAGACGACGGTCGTCTCGCGCTGGTTGGTGATACCGACGGCCGCGAGGTCGGAGGCGTCGAGGTTGCCGTGCCGGAGGGCGTTCTGGATCACCGAGTTGGTGCGTTCCCAGATCTCCACGGGGTCGTGTTCGACCCATCCCGAGCGCGGGAGGATCTGGGAGTGCTCCAGCTGGTGCCTCGCCACCTCGTTTCCGGCATGGTCGAAGATCATGAAACGGGTGCTTGTGGTCCCCTGGTCCACTGCGCCGACGAAGTCAGGCATGGGGTGCCGCCTCTCTGCGGATGCCGTGCGGGGGGCTGCCGCCCGGGACGGAGTGGGCGTACCGCGGCCGTCCGTCCCGGGCGGCGTCAGCTCTGCGCGACCGGCTCTCTGCGGTCAGCTGTGCGTGATCAGCTCTGCGCGATCAGCTCTGCGTGGTCCGTTCTGCCTGGTCAGCTCTCGTCCGGTGTCGGTACCCGTCCGGGAGGCTCCGGTTCGGCGGTCGGCAGGAACCGGCCGATGAAGAACTTGTACAGAGCCGCTCCGAGCACGCCGCCGACGAAGGGGCCGATAATCGGGACCCAGAAGTAGAAGTTCCCGTACTGATCTCGCCACGCCCCGCCGTAGCCGGTGAAGAAGCTCGCCAGGCGGGGGCCGAAGTCGCGGGCCGGGTTGATCGCGTAACCGGCGTTGGTGCCCCACGCCATGCCGATCGCCACGACGATCAGGCCGACGATGAACGGGGCGAGATTGGCGCCGGGGGGCGTGCCCAGCAGGTCCGTGACGGCGAGGATCAGGAAGAGCAGGATCGCCGTGCCGATGATCTGGTCGCGCAGTGCGCCCCACTCGGTCACCGGCAGGTTCGTGTTCCCGTTGGCCGGGAGCGTGGAGAAGACGCCCTGGGTCTTGATGGTGTGACCGGGGTCGGCCTTGGCCAGCGCCTCGGTGTAGTTCCAGCGGACGATCAGGGCGGCCACGAAGGCGCCGGCCACCTGGGCCAGCGCGTAGGGGGCCACCTTGCTCCAAGGGAAGCCCTTGAACGCGGCCAGTGCGACGGTCACCGCGGGATTGAGGTGAGCACCGCTCAGTCTCGCCGCTACATAGACGCCCAGGGTCACGCCGAGACCCCAGGCCCAGGCGATGCTGTCGTGGTTTCCGAGACCGCCCGCGGGGTCCGTGAGGGCCCCACCGGCGACCACTTGGGCCACCACACCGCAACCGAAGAGGATAAGGATCATGGTGCCGGCGAATTCGGCGAAGAGTTCGCCGACCAGACCCGATCTGTGGAGGCGCTCCGTCATGGGTGCACCGCTTCCCGCCAGGCCGACGGCCGGCTTCGACTGCCCCGAGTCCTCTGATTGTTCGACCGCAGCACGAAGTTCCCCCCGCGCGCGCGAGAAGCCGAACAGGCCTTACTCGGCGCACACGCCCGTGAGCGGGTACCTCCATATTGCGCCACCCTCCCCTTATCCGCCCCTTATCCGCCTCCGGCTCCCGTTGCACGGGGCCGCCGGGGAAGTGACAGGGCCCGGCCGGGGTGACTACTGGCTCCGGCCGGGCCCTGCGTGCGTGGGGTGTTGCTGGGGGGCGCGGATGCTCGAACGCTCCGGTCCGAACTTCCGCTCCGCCAGGCTGACACACTCGGTAACTTTCCGCATTCTTTCGACTACTCAGTGCAGCTCGCGGGCGGGTCCCGTCCTGGGCCGGGGCCCGCGAGCGCCGTGCGGGCCGAGCCACTGGTTCGGGTACCGGCGACGCCCCGCCGACCACGGGGTCCCTGCCTCAGGACCTCGCGCCGTCAGGCCGTGGGGCCCCGGCCGCCGACGCCGCCGTCCGGTGTCTGCCAGGAGTCCTCGCGCCCGCGGGCCACGGGATTCTGGTCCGCGGACCGGGCGGGGGCCCGGCGCCGGGCGCTGCGGCGGCTCCCGTACCAGAACGCGCCGATCAGGAGAACGACCACGACCACGCCGGCGAGGATGAGGAACAGCGCTCCTCGGGCTTCGGCTGCGAGAACCTCGGTGGGAATCATGGTCCGCGCCTACCCCCGATCGCCGCGCCTACGGCCCTGCGGTCACCGGTGCCCACAGCTGCGGCGCACCAGCAGGAAGACCACCAGCGCGGCGCAACCGACCGCGAGCAACGGCTTGTGGTGGGCGCGCGCCACGCTCACGACCCGGTCCGCCCCGTCGAGTACCGGTTCGGGAGTCGCGTGCTTCACCAGCTCCGCCGTGTGCACGGCCGTCTCGTGGATCCGGTCGGCGACCTGCGCGGTCTTCCTGCCGGCCTGGGCCTTGAGGTCGGCCTTGCCCGCCAGGGCCTCTATGGTCCGCCCCAGCTCGTCCCGTGAGCGCTCGACCTGCTCGCGCAGCTCGTCGGGGGTGGGGGTGCCGTTGCCGGTTCGGGGTGTGTCGGGGTCGCCGGTCATCGGTGCGCCTTCTCCCGCATCGCGGCCAGGTCGGCCTTGACGCTGTCGATGGTCTGCGCCGGCACGGGCGCGCCGGCCCTGGTCACCTGCTTCTTGCCCGCCAGGGCCAGGACCGCGGCTCCGATCGCCAGCACCGCCATGACGATGAGGGCCGAGGCCCAGACCGGCAGTACCAGCGCGAGGGCTGCGATGCCGGCCACCGTCAGGGCCTGGGCCGCCAGGAATCCGAGCAGACCGGCCGTGCCGAAGAGGCCACCGCCGCGCCCGAAGCGTTTCCCTTTTTGCGCCATCTCCGCCCGCGCCAGTTGCATCTCCTCGCGGACCAGCTCCGATATCTGCCGGGACGCGCGCGAGACGAGCACGCTCACGGATTCATCGGCCGAGTGGGTCTGCCGCTCTATCGTGCTCATGCGGAGTCTCCCCTTCAGTTGCACACGCTTCTGTCGACGCGCGCCTACCCGGTAAACGCCCCGGCACCCGGCCTCGGTGTCAGCGGGGCTCGAGGCCGGTGGTCACGAGGTCAGTGGGTCATGCGCCGGCGTTCCTCCGCGTTCCAGGCACGGGTGTCGCGGGGCCGGACATAAGGCTCCTCGTCCCGCGGCAGCCCGCCGGCGATCGCGCGCTGTCGCGCCAGTTCCGCGTCGAACTCCAGCCCGAGGAGGACGGCGAGGTTGGTGAGCCACAGCCAGACCAGGAAGACGACGACGCCCGCGACGGTGCCGTACGTCTTGTTGTAGGAGGCGAAGTTCGCTACGTAGAACGCGAAACCGGCCGAGGCGATCATCCAGATCAGCAGGGCCAGGAGGCTGCCCGGCGTCACCCACTTGAAGCCGCGGCCCTTGGCGTTCGGCGCCGCCCAGTACAGGAGGGCGATCATGATCGTGACGAGGAGGACGAGGGCCGGCCACTTCGCGATCGACCACACCGCCAGTCCCGTGTCACCGATACCCAGGGCCGTGCCCGCCCGCCGGGCCAGGCCGCCGGTGAAGACCACGATCAGCGCGCCGGCACAGGCGAGGGCCATCAGCGTGACCGTCAGCGCCAGGCGCAGCGGCAGCACCTTCCACACCGGGCGGCCCTCGGGTACGTCGTAGACGGCGTTCGCGGAGCGGATGAACGCGGCCACGTAGCCGGAGGCCGACCACATCGCCACGACGAGTCCGACGACGGCCATCAGTGACCCGACGCCGCTGCGGCCCTGCAGTTGCTCGACCGCGTCCCTGATCACGTCCCGGGCGGAGCCGGGAGCCAGTTGCTGCAGGTCGTCCAGCACCCGCCCGGCCGTCGATTCGCCGGCCAGACCCAGCAGCGACACGAGGACCAGGAGCGCCGGAAAGATCGCCAGCACTCCGTAGTAGGTCAGCGCCGCGGCCCGGTCGGCCAGTTCGTCGTCGCCGAACTCCTTGGCCGTGCCGCGGAATACCGCCTTCCAGGAGCGTGCGGGCAACTCGGTGGGCTCGGACGGGGCGCGCTCCTCGACCAGCGCGCCCGGGCCCGGCTCGGCGTCGGGCTCGGCGTCCGGCTCGGCGTCGGCGCGCGCGAGGTCACGGCCGTGGCCCTGGTTCGATGGAGGTCTCATGCCCTTCGGCTGTCCACGATGGCGCCGGTCATGTCAGCCCGATCGGGCCATCCGGCTCCGGCACCCCGGGCAGCCCGATGGAGCCCGCGTACCCGGCGCGGACCTGCCCGGACGTGCCTGTTTCTGTCTGGTTCTGCCCGATATGCCCTGACCTGCGCCGACCTGCTCGGAGATGCACGGAGATGCACGGAAGGGATTCATCACATCCCTCGCCACATCAAAGCCGGGTGCAGGGGTAGCCGGAGACCATGGATGCCACCAAGAACACGCCGCTCCGCGCTGTCGCGCTCGTCTGCACGCTGACCCCCTCCCCCGCTCCGTCCAGTTCCCAGCTGCTGGCGGAGCAGACGATGGCCGCGCTCGCCGAGCACGGCGTCACGGGCAAGACCATCCGCATCGCCGACCATGACGTGAAGCCCGGCGTGCAGACCGACATGGGCGACGGTGACGCCTGGCCGGAGATCCGCGACACCGTTCTGGGCACCGACATCCTGATCCTGTCCACGCCGATCTGGCTCGGGCACCCGTCCAGCACCGCCCAGCGGGTACTGGAACGCCTCAATGCGGAAATCTCCGAGAGCGACGACCAGGGGCGCATGCTGACGTACGGCAAGGTCGCCGCCGTCTGCGTCGTGGGCAACGAGGACGGCGCGCACAAGGTGAGCGCGGACCTCTTCCAGGGGCTGAACGACGTCGGTTTCTCCCTTGCGCCGAACGCCGTCACCTACTGGGTCGGCGAAGCCATGCAGGGCACCGACTACCAGGACCTCGACAAGACCCCCGAAAAGACGGAGGCCACGACCAGGACCCTCGCCGCCAACACCGCCCACCTCGCCCGACAGCTCAAGGCCGCCGTCTATCCCGCGAGCTGACCCGCGGTTCACCCCCGTGCACTCCCCCGCGGCCGCTAGGAGAAGGATCATGGCGAAGAAGCATGAATCGGCATCGGCGTCGGCATCGGCGTCGGCATCGGAAGAAGCGACGAGGGAGGACGTGCCGGGTGCGCCCGGCCCCGTACCGCCGTCCCTGTCCGAGCCGACGGACCCCGTGGAACCGCTCCCGCCCAAGGCCGATCAGGAAGGTCCCGCGACGGTCGGCCCGACCGGCCGGGCCACCGGGGCGGAGCAGGCGAGCGTGGCACAGGGCGGCGCGTACCTGACCACGGCCCAGGGGACCCGTCTGCCCGACTCCGATCACTCGCTGAAGGCGGGGGCGCGCGGCCCGGTCCTGCTCCAGGACCACCATCTGCGCGAGAAGATCACGCACTTCGACCATGAGCGGATCCCGGAGCGGGTCGTCCACGCGCGCGGTGCCGCCGCCCACGGCGTCTTCCTTGGCTACGGAGCGGCAAGCGAGGTGTCGAAGGCCGCGTTCCTCGCCAAGGACGTCCGGACACCCGTGTTCGTGCGGTTCTCCACCGTCCTCGGCTCCCGTGGTTCGGCCGACACCGTGCGCGACACCCGGGGTTTCGCGACGAAGTTCTACACCGAGGAGGGCGTCTTCGACCTGGTCGGCAACAACATCCCGGTGTTCTTCATCCAGGACGCGATCAAGTTCCCCGACATCATCCACGCCGGCAAGCCGCACCCGGACCGCGAGATCCCGCAGGCCCAGAGCGCCCACGACACGTTCTGGGACTTCGTCTCCCTGCACACCGAAGCCACCCACCACACCCTGTGGAACATGTCCGACCGGGGGATCCCCCGCTCCTACCGGATGATGGAGGGCTTCGGTGTCCACACCTTCCGCCTGGTCAACGCGGCCGACGAGACCGCGCTGGTGAAGTTCCACTGGAAGCCCAGGCTAGGCGTGCACTCCCTGGTCTGGGAGGAGGCGCAGATGATCGGCGGGGCGGACCCGGACTTCCACCGCCGCGATCTCTTCGACGCCATCGAATCCGGCGCCCATCCGCAGTGGGAGCTCGGCATCCAGGTGTTCCCCGACACCCCCGACCAGACCTTCGAGGGGATCGACCTCCTCGACCCCACCAAGATCGTGCCCGAGGAACTCTCGCCCGTTCAGCCCATCGGGCTGATGACGCTGAACGCCAACACCAAGAACTTCTTCGCCGAGACCGAGCAGGTGGCCTTCCACCCCGGACACCTGGTCCCGGGCATCGACGTCACCGACGACCCGCTGCTCGCCGGTCGGCTCTTCTCCTACCTCGACACCCAGATCAGCCGACTCGGCGGCCCGAACTTCGCGCAGATCCCGGTCAACAGGCCGCACGCTCCCGTCAACGACATGCTCCGCGACGGAATGCACCAGAGCGCCGTGCACACGGGTACCGCGCCCTACCGACCCAACAGCCTCGACGGGGGCTGCCCGTTCCTCGCCGGGTCCGACACCGCTGCCTACATCGAGACGCCCGTGACGGTCCCGGAGGCCACCAAGGTGCGTGAGGCGCCGTCCTCGTTCTCGGACCACTTCACCCAGCCGCGGCTCTTCTGGCTCAGCATGTCACCGCCCGAGCGCGAACACATCGTCGCCGCCTACACCTTCGAACTGAACAAGTGCTACGAGCAGGCCGTCAAGGAGCGGACGCTGAAGGTCCTGGCGAACATCGATCCGCAGCTGTGCGAACAGGTCGCGACGGGTCTCGGGCTGCCGGCCCCCGCGGCCGACGTGCCGCTCATCGCGGCCGACCCCAGCCCCGCGCTCTCCCAACTGGGCGACACCTGGCCGACGGACGGGCGCGTGATCGGCATCGTCGCCGACGCAGCCGCGGACCTGGACGGCGTCCGGGCCGTGCAGCAGGCCGTCCAGGAGGCGGGCATGGTGCCCCTCGTGATCGCCCCGACCGGCGGCACGCTCGACCCCGACGGTGACCCCATCGCCATTCGGCGGACCTTCGTCGGCGCCCGCTCCGTCGAGTTCGACGCCCTCCTCCTGGCGGGCGCACCCGAGGCCGGCGCGGACGCGTACGGCGCCCGCGACGCGAAGGCCGGCACGGCCCGGCCCCCGGACGCCCCGGACCCGCGCGTACTGCTGCTCGTCACCGAGGCGTACCGGCACGGCAAGGCCATCGGCGGCTGGAACGGTGCCGACCGGCTCCTGACGTCCGCCGGTATCACGGCGAACGAACCGGGCATCGCGCTGGCGGACACGGGCACGGCGGCCCTGGACGCGGTCAGGGAGGCGCTCGGCGAACACCGGTCGTGGGACCGGTTCCCTTCCGCCCTGTAAAGCCTCGCGGGTCCCGTCTCCCGGGAGACGGGACCCGCGCTCGTCGCGCTGCAGGGTGATCGCGGCCGCCCCGTCCGGGCGCGCCCCCTTGCCGTTCCCCTGGTGGGGGTGAAGCCGGGGTCGGCGCAGGTGTGCGACGCGCTCCCCCCGCTGCTCGCGCGGCACTCCCCCATCGAGGCCCTCCGCGCGGCGACACGTCCCTGCCTGCCTGTCTGTCTGGTCGGTTGCGGAGCGACTGATCGTCAGCCAGTGTCGTCCCTGATCAGGGCCGCTGCGATCGGATGGACCGCTCCGCGACAGCTGTCGTAGACGGTGCTGGTCCGACGGCGACGTACAGTGGCGCGAGGCTCCGATGTCGGAGACTCCAAGGGCACGGGGGCTCTCCATGGGCATGAACAAGGCGGCCAGGACCGAGTGGTGGGAGAGTCTGCCTGTCGGGATCCGCGACGAGATCGACTCGGCTGCCTTGGTCGCGTCGGACTCGGGCGGCCCTGGACGTCCAGGCAATCGACCAGTACGTGCTCGAACACGCGAGGTGTACTGAGGCTGCGCTCAACGACGGAAAGCGGCTCCGTCACCGCGTCTCGGCACTGATGACGATGTCAACGGCGCGAGCCCACCCCTACGCTTCGTCGACTGACACCCGGACCCGACGCCGCCCCGGCCTGCCGAGCAGCGAGGTGGTGAACCGGTTCCCACCGACGACCTCCCCAACGACGAGTCGGCCATCGCTCAGCAGAAGAGGTCCGTCGAACACCGTGGTCGGACTTTCCAGATCCCGTCCCCGGCCATCCGAAGCACCGTGATCGTTGAAGATCCGTACCTTGACCAGCACGGTCTGGGCCTGCACGCGGACGATGAGGTGGGTGTCGCAGGCAGCAGCGGGCTCGCTGTGGAGAGCCAGTGTCGCGGGGATCCACTCGGTCGAACCGATGGCCATCACTGGGTGATTCACGTACAGGTCGGGGTCGGTACCTGCGATCTGCATCGTCCGACTGCTACGCCATCCGTGACCTCCCCGGAGGACAGGACCCCGCGCGGACAGCGACATGAGACAGGTGACCGACGGGCGTCGTTCTGGCACTCGCTCACCAGTCTCGGCCGGCGATCAGCTCCTCTGCATCCGCGTCTGTGAAGCCGTATGCCGACGCGACAAGCCAGAACTCCTCAGCGATCCATTCGCGCGCAACCGTCTCGATCTCACTCCCGGCTGCCTCGAACTCCGCTTCCAGAAGGTTGAACTCCTCCGTCGCGGCCTGGGTAAGCGCGTACAGGGCTTCCAGGTTCGGCGGCTGCTCAGCCTCAATCCGCTCGCACAGTCGCAGCAGTATCGCCCTGCCCTGGTCTACGACGTCGTCGGGGAAGTACGAGTCCTCGTACATCGGCCGCAAAAACGCGTGCCCTGTTACCTGCTGGTTTGTGATCGGCATGCGCTTCCCCATCTCCGCAAAGCAACTGACGCGCCGATCATGCACGACACCACTGACAGCTACGCCGCCCACGTACGCCAGTTCACTCGTGACCAGCACATTCCTCACAGGCCGCGACGTACGCGCGCGATCGCGGGTGGGGCCGAAGCCGGTGCGCACAGCATGAAACCAGCCTCTCCGGCCGACCGGCTGGCCAGGCACGCGCCGACGACTCCACCCGCCGCCGCAGGCGCGTGCCGGCCGCGCTCGACGACCTGACCGCGATGGTCAGCCGATCAGTCGTCCGTCGACTCGGCCCGGTCCCGGACGAACCGCCTCACCTCGGCCGGCGCCGAGCACAGGCAGGAGGGGGAGCGTCTGCTCGACTCCGCCCTGGATGGCCTCACGGTCCGCCGCTGTGGTCCCTGAGGCCATGGACCGACCGGCGGGTACGGTGCCCGGCCGCGTGATGGCGGGGGGGGGAGAGCCACCACGCGGCCCGGGTCCGCTCGGGGGCCCGCGCCGCTCACCGCCGCGGACTCCCGTGAAGACGCTTGTGGCCGCTTTCCGCAGACTCAAACCTTCCATCCGGACGTCGCACGGGTGCGCCGTCACCGTTCGCGCCGCTCCTCCACCGCCGCCGCGATGGAGGCGAGGGGCGAGCCCGGGTCGCGTTCGACTTCCAGGTCGCCGAGGGTGACGATGCCGACGAGCTCGCCGCTGCCGGTCTGCACGGGCAGGCGCCGTAGCGCGTGCCGGCGCATGAGGTCGACGGCTTCATCGACGTGGTCGTCGGGCCCGACCGTGATCGGTTCGGTGCTGCAGATGGCCAGAACGGTCGTCTCGGCCGGGTCGCGGTCCTCCGCCAGCGCGCGGACGACCAGGTCCCGGTCCGTGAGGATGCCGCGGAGCCGTCCCTCGTCGACGACCAGCACGTCTCCGATGCCCGCGTCACGCATCACCCGCGCCGCTTCCGCCAGCGAGGTCTGGCGCTCCACGGTCACCGGGTTGCGCGTCATCACCTCGTGCACTCGTCGGGTCATCGGTCCTCCCGATGGGTCGATCGGTCGCCTTGGTCGGAACGGTCCGGACAGTGCCCTTTCGTCGGGCGGTGCCGTCTGCGCGGCGTCTACCCGTCCACCGGCGAGGTAGGCCCTGAGCCGGTCCGTCCCAGTATCCGGGTGACGGCGCCGGGACGCGTTGCGTGCGGGCGGCGGACCCGAGTAACGGCATCACCCTTTCGCTGCTGACGCACGGCTACGCCTGGCTCCCCGACCGGATGCGCACCTCGGCGGCGGCCCGGTCACGGAGTGGGCCGGGCTCGACGTCACCGTTCCCGATCAGGACCTGACCAGTCCGCCGTGCGGGATGCCCGCGCTTCCGCGGCGGCTTCCGGTTCCGCCTGGCCTGGGCGCGTCGCGACCGGGGGCGGACGGGGCTCGGGCGTGAGTGGGCCCCGACCGGCCGGGGGGGGGATGGCCGATCGGGGCGGCCCCAGGCCGGCCGGGGGGAGGCGGGCCGGGGCGTTTCGGGAGTGGGGACGGGAAGGGCGTCGCCTCACGGCGGAGGGCACTGCAGGGCATCGACCGAACGATCTTCCCCGCAGGCACCGGATCGGGCCCGGGGACATCGTCCCTTCCCGCACCCACGTAAACATGAACGCTCAACGACGGTGTCGTGTTCCCGTCGCGGGTGGCCTTGGCCCCCGGCCTGCGGATCAGCCATGATCACACGCATGGTTTCAATGGTGCAGAACGTGGCGATCGACTGTGCGGACGCCTATGAGCTGGCGCGGTTCTGGAGCGGTGTGACCGGCCGCCCGGTGCATCCGGACGTCAAGCCGGGGGATCGGGAGACCCTCGTGCCGCTGGCGGAGGGCCCGGTGCTGTACTTCAACCAGGTACCCGAGGCCAAGACGGTCAAGAACCGGCTCCACCTGTGCCTGCGCCCCGAGACCTCGCGCGATCAGGAGGTGGAGCGCCTGCTGGGCCTCGGTGCCTCCTTCGTCGCCGATCACCGCAACCCCGACGGTTCGGGCTGGGCAGTTCTTGCCGACCCGGAGGGCAATGAGTTCTGCGTTCTGCGCAGTGATTCCGACCGGGCGGCCACGGATTCGTAGCCCCAGCGCGTGCGTCCGCCTTTCGCCGATCACCGGCCGATTTCTTAGCATCACAGGTCAACAATTCTCCTGGCCGCAACCCGGACGACTACAAAGGAGCCATCGGACCGACCCGGCCCTGACGGAGTGATAAACCCGTGGGCGGCCGGAATGAGGCGAAGGTGGTGGTGTGCATGCGCGAGTGCAGCAGGATCCGAGCGATTGCGGTCAGATTGCTCACGACGAGCCCGAGTCCTGGACCTCTCCCCTGAGGGGCCGGCCATGTTGATGCCGATCCTGTTCTCACCGGCTCAGGCCACGGCCGACGATTACCGCTCCCTGACGTCGACCATCCGGGCGAAGGCGGAAGACGGCCAGGGATTCTTCGGCGGAGCCGGACGCAAGGAGGGCGAGATGCCCTACCTGCCCCTCCACATCCGGTTGCGGGGCCTGTTCGTCGAGCTCTTCATCGAGCTCCGCCCGCGCAATACCAGCCTCCGTATCGCCGGGTTCCGGAATATCTTCGAGAACGGCGAGGCCCCGCCGGAAGCGTACGTGCACCACGTGCGGGACTCGGCCGCGCCGCAGGAACTCGACAGAACGGAAACCCTGCCGTTCGGCGGGGCCCGCGCCGACCTGGAGACGGCGGCAGCGGTCCGGCGTGCCGGGATCATGCTCGGACGCCGCCCCTTGAGCCTCGCGGTCATCCGACTCCACCAGAACCGTGATCCGCGGAGCACCGCCTACGGAATGCTGGTGCTCTCGGAAATGCTCTGCGAGGCCGCCCGGTATCCCGCGCTGGCCGATGCGATGTCACGCCTCTGGATACCCGGCGGACGACTTTAATCCGCAGGGACCACCGAATTCCCGCCCCCCTCCCGCCCCACGCGCATAGGGGCACGGAAGGAGGAAACGACCCCTCTTCAGGAGTTCCAGGAAGCGCTGGCCGCTTCGCGAGATGCCTCGTGCCGTGTGCCGCCCGGGCCCTGCCCCGGGCGGCACACGG
Organism: Streptomyces sp. NRRL S-378; assembly: GCF_000720645.1. NCBI lineage: Bacteria > Bacillati > Actinomycetota > Actinomycetes > Kitasatosporales > Streptomycetaceae > Streptomyces > Streptomyces sp. NRRL S-378. The sequence continues at coordinate 105,573 of NZ_JOBX01000014.1, read as the reverse complement.
CCTCCGCGACCACGGCCGGGCCAGGAACGCCCGCACCCGCCATAGGATGGCGCGCATGGCCGGTGTCATCCCCACGGATCCGCAGGAAGAAGCCGCACAGGGCCGCGTAGCCCTCTGGCTCACGCCGGAAGACCTGGGGTGGCTGGCACGCCACTGTTGCTGCCCGGAAGACGCGTCACCCGAGGAGAAGGACCGCTGCGGCCGCCTCCGGTTCCGAGCGAGCACCGCCCTGCACAAGCACGGCCGGTCCGACTGACGCCGCTCCGGGACGGGCCGAACGCTCCGGCTGCGGTGGACACGGGCGTGGAGTTCTCGTGCCGCGCCCGTCCCGGCCACCGGGGGTTCCCCTACCGGGCCTTCCCGTCAGGTCGACCGCATCGGCGGGGCGGTCAGGACGGCGGGATGCGGGACAGGAGGCTACGGAGCGCGGCAGTGCGGGCGTGCGTGGGATGCAGGTACCGTTCGCAGGCGGCCAGTGCCCGGGCGGCCTGCGCACGGGCCTCGTCACTGCGGCCCAGGCCGTGCAGCGCGGTGGCCCGGTACAGCTCCAGGTGCCCGACGGCGTGCGGCGGCGGCTCGGGGAGGGCCTGCGCCTCCAGCGACTCGGCCAGCGCCTCCTCGTGCCGGCCCAGGCCCGCCAGGCTGCGGACCAGCAGGACGCGGAGAGAGTCCGCGACCTCCCCGTCGTCGGCCCGTGGCAGGTTCGCGCGGACGATCGTCTCCGGCTCCTCGTACAGGCCCTGCGCGCACAGGGCGTGCCCGAGACAGATCAGGGCGGTCAGCTCGATCTGACGGTACTGGGCAGGATGCGCCCGCCGTGCCAGGGCGCGCAGGACGTCCCGGGTCTCCGACTCCGCCTCCACCGGTCGCTCTTCGTCGATGAGCACCAACGCACGGTTCAAGCGGGCGACCAGCAGCATGCCGTGGGGGAGATCGTTCGTCCGCCCTGCCTCCGCTATCAGCTCCTCGACCTCGCCCAGCGACGAGGGGACGCGTCGTCCGTGGGCGCGCGCCGCGACCACGGCGACATGGGTGGCGTACCAGGCGGTGCCCGGCCGGCGGTCCCGTCCCTTCCGGCGCCGCCGGGCCGTGGCGAGGGCCCGTGCCCGCGCCTCGGCCTCTTCGAAGCGGCCCTCCTCCATCAGCGCGTAGGCCTGTTCGAGAGCAGCGAAGTGCCACGGGGCCGGTGCTCCGCCCATCCAGGCCAACCAGGAGGTCGGCCGGCTCATACGCCCGAGAGGTGTCATGGCAGTTGACCTTATGCGGCCGCGGCGGACGTCCGACCGGCAGCCCGTCCACAGCCAGCCTGCCGGCCTCCGCCCCCTGCGGCTCCACGGCAACGAACCTGCCAAACTCCCTTAATATCACCGTCGTTGTATGACCCCGCCGTCGGGCGTAGCGTCGTCGCCAAGCTCCCGGTCCGTTCCGCGCGGCGCCGCCCCCCTTCCCCTGGTCCTCGCCGCCGCCCCCTTTCCGTACGGTCGATCAGGAAGGCGCTGTCTGCCGTGTCCGAACTCCATCTCGCCGTCGCGCTCGACGGTGCCGGTGGGCACCCGGTCGCCTGGCGCGAACCGGGTGCCCGGCCCGCCGAACTGTTCACGGCCCGCTACTGGGCCGGTGTGGTCGCCGAGGCAGAGGCCGGCCTGCTCGACTTCGTCACCTTCGACGACGCCCTCACCCTCCAGTCGGCCTCGCCGAACGGGCAGGACGAGCGGACGAACCTGGTCCGCGGGCGGCTGGACGCCGTGCTCACGGCGGCCCGCGTCGCTCCGCTGACCCGGCACGTCGGGCTGGTCCCCGGCGTGACCGCCACCCACACCGAGCCGTTCCACATCTCCAAGGCGGTCGCGACCCTCGACCACGTCAGTCGCGGCCGGGCGGGCCTCGACGTCCGGGTCTCCGGACTCCCGCACGAGGAGCGGCACTTCGGCCGTCGTCCGGTCCCGCTCCAGGAGGACGAGCTGCACGAGGAGGCCGCCGATCACGTCGAGGTGGTCCGCCGCCTGTGGGACAGCTGGGAGGACGACGCCGAGATCCGTGACGTGGCGACCGGCCGGTTCGTCGACCGCGACAAGCTTCACTACGTCGACTTCGAGGGGCAGCACTTCAGCGTCCGCGGGCCGTCGATCACCCCTCGCCCGCCCCAGGGGCAGCCCCTGGTCACCGTCCGGGCGACGGACAGCGCCGCGTACGGGCTGATCGCGCGGGCCGCGGACGTCGGGTTCCTGGCGTCCCGCGACACGGCAGGGACGCGGGCGGCGGTCACGGCCGTCCGGCAGGTGCGCGAGTCCGTTGGGCTCGGCCCGGAGCCCCTGCACCTCTTCGGGGAACTGACCGTGTTCCTGGACGCGGACGCCGCGGCGGCCTGCGACCGCCTCGGCCGTCTCGACGCGCTCGCGGGTGACCCGTACGACGGCGGCGGCGCCCCCGTGTTCACCGGCACTCCGACGCAACTCGCCGACCTGCTCCAGGAGCGCGCGGAGGCGGGCCTGTCCGGTTTCCGCCTGCGGCCGGGCGTGATCGCCCACGACCTGCCCGCCGTCACCCGCGTCCTCGTGCCGGAACTCCAGCGGCGCGGCCTCTTCCGCCGGGAGTACGGGGCGGGCACTCTGCGCGGCCTGCTGGGGCTCGACCGGCCCGCCAACCGCTACGCGGTGGCCGCCCTCCCCGCCTCCTGATCCCTCTCCCCGGAAGGACGAACCATGAGCACGAAGGCGCTCAAACAGATCCATCTCGCCGCCCACTTCCCCGGGGTCAACAACACCACCGTGTGGAGCGACCCGGCGGCCGGCAGCCATATCGACTTCGACTCCTTCGTCCACTTCGCGCGGACCGCGGAACGCGCCAAGTTCGACTTCCTCTTCCTCGCCGAGGGCCTGCGCCTGCGCGAACAGGGCGGCCGGATATACGACTTGGACGTCGTGGGCCGCCCCGACACCTTCACCGTGCTCGCCGCGCTCGCAGCCGTCACCGAACGCCTCGGCCTCACCGGCACGATCAACTCGACGTTCAACGAACCGTACGAGGTGGCCCGCCAGTTCGCGTCGCTGGACCACCTCTCCGAGGGCCGGGCCGCCTGGAACGTGGTCACCTCCTGGGACGCCTTCACCGGCGAGAACTTCCGCCGCGGCGGCTTCCTGCCCCGCGAGGACCGCTACACCCGCGCCCGGGAGTTCCTGGCCACGGCGAACGAGCTGTTCGACTCCTGGGAGCGGGGAGCGGTCGTCGCCGATGCCGCGTCGGGTCGTTTCCTGCGTGACGGACGGGCCGGAGCCTTCACGCACCAGGGCACGCACTTCGACATCGAGGGCCGTTTCAACGTGCCGCGCAGCCCGCAGGGCAGGCCGGTGATCTTCCAGGCCGGGGACTCCGACGAGGGCCGGGAGTTCGCGGCGGCTTCCGCCGACGCCATCTTCGGCCGGTACGGAACCCTCGACGAGGGGCGGGCCTTCTACGCGGACGTCAAGCGCCGCCTGGCCGCGTACGGCCGCACCCGCGACCGGCTGAAGATCCTCCCCGCGGCCACCTTCGTCCTGGGCGACACCGACGCCGAGGCGCACGAGGCCGCGTACGAGGTGCGCCGGCTGCAGGTCAGCGGCCAGACCGCGATCAAGTACCTGGAACACGTGTGGAACCGCGACCTGTCCGGATACGACCCGGACGGTCCGCTGCCCGACGTCGACCCCCTGCCCGGCGAGAACACCATCGCCCTCGGTCGGGCCAGTGTCCGCCAGTTCCGCGACCCCCTGGAGACCGCCCGCCGATGGCGCGCGCTCGCCGAGGCCAAGAACCTGTCCATCCGCGAACTCGTCATCTCCACCACCTCCGAGCAGACCTTCATCGGCTCCCCCGCCACCGTCGCCGAGTCGATCGACGCCCTCGTGCAGGCGGACGCCGCCGACGGCTTCATCCTGGTCCCGCACCTCACCCCGGGCGGCTTGGACGTCTTCGCCGACACCGTCGTTCCGCTGCTCCAGGAACGGGGCGTCTTCCGCACCGACTACGAGGGCACGACCCTGCGCGACCACCTCGGGCTGACCGGGCCGGACGCGGAGCGGGGCGCGGCGCGAGGCGTGGAGCGGGCCGTGGAGCGAGGCGCGGAGTCGGCTCGGCGGACCACGGTCGTGTGAAGGTCCCGCGTTCCCGGGGGTCCGTCCCGTCCGTCCGGTCCATCCCGTCCGACCGGTCCATCCCTTCCATCCTGTCCATCCCTTCCATCCGGCCCTGTCCCTTCCTGCACCTTCCCGACGTCCGAGGAGCCCGTCAGAGCCATGTCCGGTATCCCCCTCGGGGTCCTCGACCTCGTCCCGGTCCCTTCCGGTTCCACCGCCGCCCAGGCCCTCCACCACAGCATCGACCTCGCCCGGCAGACGGAGTCCTTCGGCTACGCCCGCTACTGGTTCGCCGAGCACCACCTGAACCCGGGGGTCGCCGGGACCTCGCCCGCCGTGGTTCTGGCCCTGGCGGCCGTGGCGACGAGCACCATCCGGATCGGTTCCGGCGCCGTCCAGCTCGGCCACCGCACCGCGCTGTCGACGGTCGAGGAGTTCGGCCTGATCGACGCCTTGCACCCGGGCCGCCTCGACCTGGGCCTCGGCCGCTCGGCGGGCGGGCCGCAGGCCCGGGCCGGCGACCCTGCGCCGGTCACGCCCGTCGTGGACGGGTACACCCCCAACGGGCTGCGCATACCGGCCCGGTTCTCCTTCGCTCACCTGCTGGGACACCCGCGCGTCGCGCTCCAGCACAAGCTGCTGAACCTGCCGGGCGCGCAGCCCCAGGACTACGCCGAGCAGGTCGACGACGTGCTCGCCCTGCTGCGCGGTGAGTACCGCAGTCCGGAGGGCGTGGAGGCGCACGCCGTCCCCGGCGAGGGCGCCGACGTGCAGGTGTGGATCCTGGGCAGCAGCGGCGGGGTCAGCGCGGAGACCGCCGGGCGCAACGGGCTACGGTTCGCCGCCAACTACCACGTCAGCCCGGCCACCGTGCTGGAGGCCACCGAGGGGTACCGGGCCGCCTTCAAGCCGTCCGCGGAGCTGGACCGGCCGTATGTGACGGTGTCCGCCGACGTGGTCGTGGCCGAGGACGACGGGACGGCGCGCGAACTGGCCACCGGGTACGCCCCCTGGGTGCGCAGCATCCGCACGGCCGCGGGCGCCATCCCCTACCCCACGCCCGCCGAGGCCCGCGCCCTCTCCTGGACGGACGCGGACCGCGAGCTGGTCGCCGACCGGGTGGAGACACAGTTCGTCGGCTCGCCCCGGACGGTCGCCGACCACCTCGAACGGCTCCAGGAGGCCACCGGCGCGGACGAGCTGCTGATCACCACGATCACGCACGGTCACGCGGACCGGGTCCGCTCCTACCGGCTGCTGGCCGAGGAGTGGAACCGCCGCGGCGGGCGCTGACCTGCGCGCCGTGCGGGCGTCCGGGGGCCCTCGTACCGTGGGGGTGTACTCCGGGAGGCATCGTGGCGTACCGGTTCTGCGAGAACGAACAGTTCGATTTCGAGGTGATGGTGCTCCTCGGGGCGGCCTGGCAGAAGGGTTCCGATCCCGGCGAGGTCCTGGCCACGGCCGGCATGCTGGGCGACGCTGACGGCCGTCGCTGGTTCGAAGGCTGGACGGAACTGGCCCGGCGCGTCCGGTCGGACGGCGAACAGACAGCCGGGGCAGGGCGGCGGACGAGCGCTCGGGACGCCTGGCTGCGGGCCGCCGGCTACTTCGGGACGGGGCTGGTCGCCGCCGACGCGCTGTCCGACGAGGAACGGCTCCTCGCGGTGTTCCGGGAGCACCGGGAGTGCTTCGACCGGTTCGCGGCGGCATGGGAGCCGGCCGCGGAGCGGGTGGCGGTGCCGTACGAGGGGACTGCGCTCCCCGGCTACCTCTTCCGGCCGGTCGGGGGCGACGCGGACGCGCCGACGGTGATCGTGAACAACGGCAGCGACGGTCCGGTGAGCACCGCGTGGACGATGCTCGGCGCGCCGGCCGTGGCGCGCGGCTGGAACGCCCTCCTCTTCGACGGGCCGGGGCAGCAGTCGATGCTGTTCGAGCACCGGATGCCGTTCCGTCCGGACTGGGAGAACGTGATCACCCCGGTGGTGGACTTCCTGGTGGCCCGGGACGACATCGCCGCCCGCAGGCTGGTGCTGGCCGGGATCAGTCAGGCCGGCTACTGGGTGCCCCGGGCCCTGGCCTTCGAACACCGCATCGCGGCGGGTGTCGCGGACCCGGGTGTGGTGTCCGTCGTGGACAGCTGGTGGAACAACTTCCCGCCGGAGCTGCACGAGCTGTTCGACTCGGGCGACCGGGACGCGTTCGACCAGGTCATGCGCGAAGGGATCGCGGAGGACGGGGAGTTCGCCGCCCTCTGGCAGTGGCGGGCCAAGCCGTACGCGATCGACTCCCCGTACGACCTGCTCACCGAGGTGGGGCGGTACGACCTGACGGGGCTGCTGGACCGGATCACGGTGCCGCTGCTGGTGACCTCGCCGGAGGGCGAGCACTTCTGGCCCGGCCAGTCACGGCGCCTGTACGAGGCGTTGCCGGGCGAGAAGGCGTTCGTGGAGTTCACGGCGGCGGAGGGCGCGGACATGCACTGCGAGCCGCTGGGCCGGGCCCTGTTCGAGCAGCGGGTGTTCGACTGGCTGGCCGCCCGCCTCGACGCCACGGCCTGACCTCAGGCAGGGGTGCGGCCGCCGCCTACGTCCTGCCGGCCGCCTGCGGCCCCGGCGCCGGGCAGTCCGGTGCCGTGGTACCGGACTGCACGTCCGAAGCGGCATCCGTGCGGGACGGGTTCCACAGCCGGTCGGCCTCCCCCCGCTCCACGTGGTCCTCGTAGATCCGCACCTTGTGCCGCATGACGCCCAGGGCCTCTCGCAGTTCCCTGATCTGCGCCTCCACGAAGGCCTCGTGCCTGCGCAACAGCTCAAGGCGGTCGAGCTCGTTGCCCGGCCCCTGCCGGACCAGCTCGATGTACTGCCGGATCATCGCCACCGACATGCCCGAGGAGCGCAGCTTGGTGCAGACCGCCAGCCACTCCACGTCCTCCTCGTGGTAGATCCGGCGGCCGTTGGACAGGCGGCGCACCGGGTTGGCGAACAGGCCCTCCCGCTCGTAGAACCGCAGCGCGTGCACGCTCAGTCCACTGCGCTGCGCCACTTCACCGATGCTCAGGTCCATGAGTGACTCCCGTCACGCCGCTCTTGATCTAGACCGGACTCTAGCTCCTAGCGTTGAGGTGACGGCCAGTCGGACGATCGGAAATGCGGGAGAACATGAGCGTTTGGTTTGTCACCGGTGCATCGCGCGGGCTCGGAGCGGAGATCACACGTGAGGCGCTGGAGCGGGGACACAGCGTGATCGCCACGGCGCGGGACGCGTCGGCGGTGCTCAAGGCCCACCCGGAGCAGCCGGACGGGTTGCTGGCGGTGGACGCGGACGTCACCGACGAGGAGCAGTTGGCGGCGGCGGTGGAGGCCGGACTGGTCAGGTTCGGCCGGATCGACACCGTCGTCAACAACGCAGGCTACGGCCTTGTGGGTGCGATTGAGGAGGTCTCAGACCGGGCTGCCCGCGACCTGTTCGAGGTCAACGTGTTCGGCGTGCTCAACACGCTGCGCGCGACCCTGCCGACGCTGCGCGCGCAGCGTTCGGGACACGTCCTGAACATCAGCTCCGTGGGTGGCTTCGCCACCGCTCCGGCGGTGGGACTGTACGGTGCGTCGAAGTTCGCCCTCGAAGGCATCTCCGAGGCCCTGCACGGCGAGCTCGCCCCCCTCGGCATCCGCGTCACGGTCATCGAACCCGGCGGCTTCCGGACCGACTTCCTGGGGAGCTCCAGCATCCGGGTCGAGCCGGCCAGCATCGCCGACTACGCCGTCGGCGCGGGGCCGGTGCGCGAGGCGATGAGCACGTTCGACGGTCTCCAGCCGGGCGATCCGGCGAAGGCGGCCCGGGCCATCGTCGACGTCACCGAGGCCGACCAACCGCCGCTGCGCCTGCAGTTGGGGGCCGACGCGGTGGAACGCGTCGAGGCGAAGCTGGATCTGGTACGACGTGAACTCGACCAGTGGCGTCACGTGGCGCTCTCCACCGCGATCTGAGGCACCGTCCGCCACCGACCTGCAGAATGATCTCGTGGCCGATGATGACAGGACCCGAACCAGCACGGAGCAGCGTTCCTTCCTGACGTGCGCGACGGCGGTGGCCCGGCTGCTGGGCGTCGAAGAGAGCGCCGGGGAGCCGGGCGATCTGCGCGCCCGCCGCCTCGCCCATGCGGTGCGCAAGCCGCTGCTCGAACGGGAGAGCATGCCCGAGGAGTGGTTCGTCCCGTTGATGGCGGCAGCCGTCCACGACCCGGACCCGAGTTTCTGCCGCTGGTTCGTCGAGCCCGCGGTCTACGCCTTCGGACTGCGCCGGGTGGCAGCGGCCCTCGTCGACCACCTGCGGAACGGCACGGATGCCGAGCGAGCGGGTGCTGTGCGGGCGTGGTACAGCGCCCATGTGCCGCTGCGCCCGGACAGGTCGCCGTTGTACGGACCCGGTGATGGTCTGATCGGGGCGGGTCGGCGTTGCCCCGCCTGAACGGGGGGCCGGCACGCGCGGGGGTGGACGCCCCGACGTCGCGGTCCCTCGTGCGCACGCTCCTGGACGAGCACGGCCACGCGGCGGTCCGGGCGCTCCTGTGGCGGAAGGACGACGGACCGAGACTCCCCGCGTACCGGAAGCACGGCGCCCGGCACGATCTCCGCGCCGAGGCTGCGTGCAGATGTGCCGAGGCTGCGTTCAGACGTTCAGCATGATGGCGTAGGCCAGGAAGAACAGGGCGCAGGCCAGGGCCACCAGACAGATGACGATGAGGGGCCCCTTGCCCCAGCCGCGGGTGAGAGGGCGGTACGGGCCCGCGCCGGAGCCGGTGCTCGACTCGCAGGGCGGCGTTTCGCCCGGCGGCACCCCGCCGGCGGGCCGTGACGTGTTGGTCGGGTCTCGGTCCGGAACGCGTGCTGACATGTCAGCCTCCCTCGGCTCGAAGGCCGCGCCCACCCATCCGGCAGGTCGGCCCCGGATGTCCGGCACCTACCCACCACATATCACCCTATGCCCGATATCCAATGAATAAGAATGAATAGGCATATTCACCCCCGTTTTGGGTAGAGGGCGAGTGCTGAACGGTGCCGGAGGTGAGACACATGGGCGCAGGCAAGAAGATGAAGGACACGGCCAAGACGACCAAGGGAAAAGTGAAGGAGACCACGGGGAAGGCCGTCGGCAACGAGGGGCTGGAAATGAAGGGCCGCCGCGAGCAGATCGCCGGTGATGCCAAGCAGACCGCGCGGAAGGCCAAGGACACACTCAAGCACTGACACCGACCCCTACGGGGCGTCGTGCGTCGACATGCGTGAGGGCCGGCAGGACACCTCCTGCCGGCCCTCGGCGAAGGACCGATATGAGCGCGAGCGAGAAGGCAAAGGCCGGGATCGAGCAGGTCGCAGGCAAGGTCGTCCGGAAAGCCGCCCACGCGATGGGCAAGGAGACCCTGGCGGCCAAGGGCGCGGCTCTGGAGGCCCGGGGTCGGGCCCGTCAGCTCAAGGAGAAGGGCAAGGACACGCTCAACTGACCAGGGCGGGCAGTTCGGACCACGTGCCGTGGTGGCCGGAGCCTCGTCCCAACACGAACCCTGTTCGCCGTCATGGTCCACGTCCTCGGCGAGTGCGTCCGGCACGCGGGGCAGGCCGACATCCTGCGTGAGAGCCCCGACGGCCGCACCACGGCCGCACCGGTCTGCGCGCCGAACACGAGAAGCAGGTCGACGAGGAAGCCCGTGCAGCCCACTGCGCGAAGATCGAGCAAGCCGCCAGGTCGGCCGCATCCCTCAGGGCTCAGTGGTGCCTCAGGTGCCCGCGCCCTCCCCCTCGTCCCCACTCCTCGACGCCGTGCCGCCCGTGCGGGCAAGCGCTGCCGGCCCGGGCGCCGTCCCGGTGTCGAGCTCGGCGATCACCCGCTGTTTCGGTCCTGGGCAGCCATGACCTCATCGCCGTGCTCGAAGGCCCAGGCGCCGAACGCGTCGATCGGGCCGAGCAACGTCCGGCCCAGGGCAGTGAGTTCGTACTCGACGCGGGGCGGCGCTTCGGCATAGGCGTGTCGCTCCACCAGACCGTTGAACTCCAGCCGCCGCAGCGTCTCGGTCAAGACCTTGGGACTGATGCCGCCGATGCGCTCGCGAAGTTCACCTGGCCGCCTGGGACCGTCCCGCAGGACCCAGAGCAGTACGGGGTTCCAGGTGTTGGAGAGAAGGTCGAAGGCGAGGCGGGCGCGACAGTCGGCGAGGGAGTCGTTGGTCGTCACGTACCAAATGGTGCCTGACGCGTTTCCTAGTGTCGTCCCGGAAGCGGTTGGAGCAACCGCGGAGAGGGATGGATCGATGAAGATCGGTGTGCTCGGGACGGGGAACATGGCGGATGCACTGGCCACGCACTGGGTGCGGGCCGGGCATGAGGTGTTCGTCGGAGGCCGGGACGAGCGGAAGGCCCAACGGCTCGCGACGCGTATCCGGGGCGGTGCGGGCCACGGGAGTCTGCGCGCGGCGGCGCGCTTCGGCGAGGTGGTGCTGGCCGCGCTGCCCTACGGTGCTGGGGCGGACGTCGTCAAGGAGCTCCAGGCGGCGCTGAACGGGAAAGTCCTGCTCGACTGTGCCAATCCGGTCGGACCCGGCTTCCGGCTGCTGACGGAGGGCGGCCCCTCGGCGGCGGGCCGCCTTGCCGCGGCGGCACCGGGTGCGCGGGTCGTCAAAGCGTTCAACCTCTGTCACGAGGACGTGTGGCGGATGACCCCGCCGGTCTTCGACGGTCAGCCCCTCGCAGTCCCGGTATGCGGGGATGACGAGGCAGCGCTCACCCGGGTGTACGAGCTGGTGCGGGATGTCGGCTGCGAGCCGGTGGCCGGAGGCGGGCTGGAGCGCGCCGGACTGCTGGAAGCGACCGCCGCGCTGTTCATCGGACTGTGGGTGGCGGAACAGGTTGACGTACGGACGATCGCACCGCCGTTGGCCTGTGCGACAGGCCCGAGTGCCGAGAGCGGGTGAGGCCTGCCGGGCACTGCGTCAGGAGTTCCAAGCCCCATGGGCGAGGAATATGGCGCGCAGCAACCGGCGCGCCGCCAGCCGCATGCCCCAGACCGTCGCACGTGCACCCCACACGGCGAGGCGCAGGAAGATGCGCCGGATGACGGACCGCGGCTTCCAACGGCGGAGGGCACGGCGCCTGCTTCTTCTTTTTCTGTGGTGCCGCAGGCGCCGCCTCCAGGGAGACACCATGACCACCTCCTCCGACCTCAGCGCCGTGGCCGTGCGCGGACTCCCCAACCTCGGCCCTTCTTCCCGAAAACCCGGTGCGCGGTGTCGGTCACCTTGCCCTTCAGATTTCCCGGTGGCTGACGGCCATGGCCTTCAGCGGCTTTCCCGGTCAACTGGTCCGCCTCGCCCGGGCGGTGACGGCGTACTGGGACAGCTCGCCGAGCCGTTGTCCGGTCCCGTCGTGGATCGCTCGCGCCGGGGCGTTCCGAGGCCGCCCTGCCTACCTCCGCGCGGACGGCTTGCGGGACGCCGTCTTCGTGGCGGCCGTCTTTCGGGCCGGGCTGCTGCCCGTTGCCTTCTTGGCAGCTGTCTTCCGTGCGGTGCTCTGGCCTGCAGACCGTTTCCTCGGCGCGGCCGTACTGGACTTCTTCGCAGCGGGCCTGGTCGACGAAGCGGATGTGGGGGCCTTCTTCCGGGGCGGTGCCGCCTTCGCAGCAGATCCCGAAGACCTTCCACCCGTGGTCTTCCTGTCCGCTGTCTTCTGCGCGGGAGCGGACTTTCTGGGCGACGGGGCCTTCTTGGCCGGTGTGGCCTTCTTGCGGGCGCTCGGGCCCTGCTCGGCCTGACGCGGGCGGGCGGAGCCGGACTGGGGAGCGTGACGACGGGCAGGCCGTCGCGGTGGCGGCGCCTGCTCCTCCTCTTCCTCGTCCCCGTCCTCTTCCTCGTCCTCGTCCTGCTCGTACCCGTCTTCCGGTTGCTCCTCTTCCTCCTCCTCGTCCTGGCCCTGCTCGTACTCGTCTTCGGGTTGCTCCTCGTCCTCCTCCTGCTCCTCGTCCTCTTCCTCGTCCTGGCCCTGCTCGTACTCGTCTTCCGGTTGCTCTTCTTCCCCCTCCTCGTCCTGAGCCTGCTCGTACTCGTCTTCCGGTGGCTCCCCCTCTCCTTCGTCCTCTTCCTCCGGCTCTTCTTCCGATTCCTCCTCGGGTTCGAGGTTGCCTTCTTCCTCCTGTTCTTCGTCGTCGTAACCGTCCGCCTCGTCCTCGTACGGCTCCTCGTCCTCCTCGTCTTCCTCGTCCTCCGGCCGACCGCCGCGCGTCAGGTCGAGCGTGCGCTCGTGCAGCGAGTCCGCGAAGCTGGCGAGCTGACGGTTGGCCGCAGCGGACAGGGCCTGCCGGCCGGCGTCGAGGGCTTCGCCCTTCAGCTGGTCACTCAGGTCGGCGAACTGCGGCATCTCCTTGACCTTGGTGAGGCCTTGCTTCAGCAGTTGCTCCGGCTCCAGGCCGAAGCGACGGCCGGCGATATAGGTCGCGATGGCGAAGGCCATCCGGCCCTTCTTCACCCGGCCGAGCACGTAGCCCCCAGCCAACGCGACTGCGAGTGCGATCTTGGTCGTGTCTTGCATGATCATCCCCTTCGGCCAGGGGCCCCGGGCCTGTCGGTGACGTACGCGACCGCGCAGCGGGATGTCTCGCCCTCCCGGCCCGGCGCGTCGGTCCAACCTCGGCCGTCCTGACAAGCTCCTGCCCCCCATCCAGGACTTAAGCGCAGATTTAGTGACATTCTGGATGGTGGGAGACCCTCTCCCAGGGGAGTGCCATATGTCCGCATCAGAACCTGCGCGCCCGCGGCGCGTCTCTCCGCGAGCTGCCGACGAAGGTGAAGAGCAGGGCCGGAAGCCGTCGCGGCGCGCCGGCCCCCGTCACCGGTCCGGCGTGCACGGCGCTGCGTCGGCGATGCGGTCGGCAGCCGAACAGCTGGCTCAGCTGCTCGGGCGTCCGCCGGACTCGGTTTCCTCGCTGAAGCCGACCGAGGACGGCTGGATGGCCCAGGTGGAGGTTGTGGAGTTGGAGCGCATCCCGGACACCACCAGCGTCATGGCCAGCTACAAGGTGGCACTGGACGAGGACGGCGAGCTGATCTCCTACGAACGCACCCGCCGCTACACCCGCGGAATGATCGACCGGCCGACCTGAGCGCAGGCCGCCGGGGGAAGGAGGCGCCATGACCATGGTGCCGCAAGGCGGCAGCGCCATCGCCCGAGGAGGCGGAAACTCGAGCAGCCTCTACGACGTACTCGAGCTCATTCTCGACCGCGGTCTGGTCATCGATGTGTTCGTCCGTATTTCGGTGGTGGGCATAGAACTCATCAAGATCGACGCACGCATCGTGGTGGCCAGCGTCGACACCTACCTCCGTTTCGCCGAGGCCTGCAACCGCCTGGACCTGGAAGCCGGGCGCAAGGCTCCGGCGCAGCTGCCGGATGTCGTGGGGAAGGTGATGGAGGGCGGTGCCCGAGGCAAGTCCAAGGGGGCATTGAGCGGTGCCGTCGACGCGGTCACCGACTCCCTGACCGGCAAGCGGTCCCGCAGCGAGGAACCGGAGGAGGAAACGGAGGAAGAGGAAGCTCCCAGGCGCAGACGTCCGGCCAGGCGCCCGGTGCGCAGGGAGAAGGAGTGAGCCATGGCGCTCTACGTGTACTCGATCGCCGCCACGGGCCATCCGCGGCATCTGGACGGCCTGACCGGGGTGGGCTCCAGCCCGTCACCCTTGCGTTCGGTAACCGCCCGCTCGCTGTGTGCAGTCGTCAGCGACGTCTCCGAGGAGATCCGGCCCAAGCGCCGGGACCTGCTGGTCCACCAGGAGGTGCAGGAGCGCCTGATGGCCGACGGCCCGATTCTGCCCTTGCAGTTCGGCTACATCGCCTCTGACGACAGCGCGGTCCAGCAAGTTCTGGAAACGAACGCCGACGGTTACCTGGACGCGCTCCGGCGCCTCGAGGGCTGCGCAGAGTACAACGTCCGGGTCGCCCAGGACGACCAGGAACCGCTGCTGCACCAGATCCTGCAGGACCTTCCCGAAGCCGCAGACCTCAACGAGCGGATCCGTGCCGGGGACACCGACCCTCAACTTCCTCTCGCCCTGGGTGAACTGGTCGCTCGCGAGGTAGAAGCACGACAGGAATCGCTTTCCGCCGGACTCGTCCAGGCACTGTTGCCCTTCGCTCGCGCACACGTCGCCCACCCGCCGACGGGGAACGACTTCCTCAACCTTTCGCTCCTCGTCCCCGACGAGCAGAAGGAAGACCTGATGACGGCCCACGCGAATCTGAGCCGGGAGATCGGCGGCGGCGTCGGCCTCCGCTTCACCGGCCCCCTGCCCCCGTACAGCTTCGTCTAGCTCCACCCGTCCCGCCGGTCCACCGCCCATGTGAAGGGAGGCGAACACCATGGGACTGCTGACCTACCTGCTGACGCTTCCCGTCGCGCCGGTGCGCGCAGTCACGTGGGTCGCCCAGCGCGTCGTCGAACAGGCCGAGGAGGAGTACTACGATCCCGCCCCCGTCTGGCGTGAACTCGCCGATCTGGAGCAGATGCTCCTCAACGGGGAGATCGACCAGGAAGAGTTCGACCTCCGGGAGGACGAGTTGCTCGACAGGCTCACCGAGATCGCAGAATTCCGGCACGGCACTTCGTGACCGGGGAACCGAGGCCGCCACGTGACTGATCCCCTACCCGACCGATTCGGATCCTTCCCCTCCCGCGCCCCGATGCCGTACGGGTCCAATTCGTCGTCGAGCCTGGCCGACATCCTCGAGCGGGTCCTGGACAAGGGCATCGTCATAGCCGGTGACATTCGCATCAACCTGCTCGACATCGAACTGTTGACCATCAAACTCCGGATTCTGATCGCCTCGGTGGACAAGGCCAAGGAAATGGGAATCGACTGGTGGGAACACGACCCCTCCCTGTCCTCCCGCCACACCGGCAGCCCGCTGGAGCAGGAGAACCGCCGCTTGCGCGCCGAACTGGAGGCTCTGCGGCGCGACGGGACCGGAGAAACCGAGCCTTCGGAACGCGCCGCAGGACGTCGTGGACCGTCCGGCCGCGCGCCTGAGGAGCGTCCGCCGTGAGCACCGAACCGGGACCCCTCACCTACGTCTACGCCGTGGCCCGGCAGACCGAGCGCCTGGCCGACGTCCTTTCCGGCCTCCGCGGCATCGACGCGGCACCCGTCAGGCTCCTGGCCGACGCCTCCGACGCCGGTTCCGCCCCGCTCGCCTTCGTCATCAGCCCCGTGGCGCACTCGGCCTTCAACGAGTCCGCACTCAAGAGGCACTTCGAAGACCTGCCGTGGCTCGAGAGCGTGGCCCGCGCCCACCACGACGTCGTGCAAGCGATCGCCGCGGAAGCGACGGTCCTGCCGCTGCGCATGGCCACCGTCTACGAGGACGACACCCGGGCCCGGCAGGCACTCGGCGGGCAGCGTGGAGCCTTGACCCGTCGCATGTCCGCACTCGACGGCCATACCGAGTACGGCGTGAAAATCTACCTGCCGCCGCCGGCAGCACCCACGACGGCCGAGCCCTCACGCGAGGCGGGCACGCCTCCCACCACGCCGGGCAAGGCGTACCTCCAGCGCCGCAGGGTGCAACGCAACGCCCGCGAAAGGGTCTACGAGCAGGCCCGGCTCGCCGCGACGGCCGTCGAAGCGGTCGCAGCCGGCTTCACCACCCAGCGCGTGCGTCACGCCCCGCAGAGCGGCGCCCTGAGCGGCCCGCAGGAGAACGTGGTCAACGACGCCTACCTGATCCCCGTCGAACTCGCCCAGCGGTTCCGGGCCGGCATCGAGGACGCCGCTCGGGACTTCCCCGAGGTCCGCATCGAGGTCACCGGACCGTGGGCCCCCTACTCCTTCGCCATGCCACCGGCCGAAGCCGCCGGCGCGGCGGGCGGCGAGCGTGGGCCATGAGCCTCGCGGAGTTCGACGAACCTCTGCCCGGCCGCCAGGTCGCCCTCGTCGACCTCCTCGACCGGCTGCTCAGCGGCGGGGTGGTCGTGGTCGGCGACATCGTCCTGTCCATCGCGGACATCGACCTCGTACGCATCTCACTGCGCGCCCTCATCGTGTCCGTCAGGTCCGAAGCGGATCCCGGCACGGTGCAGGACGCGCAGGACGCGCAGGGCGAGCCGGGCGAGGACGCGATGGAGGGGGACGGCCGTGGCCGCTGAGGAGCGTGCGCGTCACCCCCGCCGGCCCGGCGAGGGAACGCTCGACGAGGTCGGCGATACCATGGCGCACGCCTTCCGCCTCGTACGGCCGCCCCCGACCTCGCACGAGGAACCCACCGGAGCCGCACACCGTATCCGTGCCAATCGCGAGACCGTCGAGGAAGACCTCCTGAAACTCGTCCTCACCCTCGTCGAACTTCTGCGCCAGCTCATCGAACGGCAGGCACTGCGCCGGGTGGACGCCGGTGACCTGACCGACGAACAGGAGGAGGAGCTGGGTGCCACCTTGCTCGCCCTCCACGACAGCCTTTCCGATCTCTGTGCCGAACACGGCTACGCACTCGAAGACCTCAATCTCGACCTGGGGCCCCTCGGTCCGCTGCTCCCCCGCGGCGATTAGGGCCCGTCACGGCCGTCCATCAGCCGCCGGGAACGCGATCGGGTCCGGTCAGTCCCGTGCGCGGACCACCAGGCGGTACACGGCGAGGAGGATCAGGGAACCGACGATGGCGGCGATCCACGTCGACAGCTCGAAGAAGCCGTCGATGGAGTCGACCCCGAAAATGACCTTCCCCAGCCATCCGCCCAGAACGCCTCCGGCGATACCGATCAGTGGCGTAACGATGCAGCCGCCAGGGTCGCGGCCCGGCATCAGGAACTTCGCGATGATCCCGGCGAGCAGCCCCAGCACGATCCAGCTGATGATGCCCATGACATGCCTCTTCTCACATGAATCCTGTGATAGCTGTCTGCCCACGTGCCGCATCTCAAACCAAGGAGGCGTGTGGCCATGGAAGACGTCATGGCGACGATCGCCGCGACGCTGTGTGACGCGACGCATTACCGGGGGACTTCTGTCGTGGTGCGGCCCGACGGAGGGGGTGAGGGAGGAGAGGCGATCGTGTACTCACTGGCCCACCTCGGTCTGAACCGGCTGGGCTCCTTGAGGGCCCCCAACGTGGCGAGCGACCCCGGCTCTCCCTTCAGACAAGAGCTTCGCTGGGTCGTCCACGTCACCGTGTGGCGGGACAGGCCACGGACCGGGACGCCTCCGGAGGACCAACGCGGCAGAAGCTGGCAGGGCTACAGCGCGGATACCGCGGATCTGGGCGCCTGGGCGGAGAAGGCCGCCTACGTGCGCGTCTGGAGGGAGCCGGCGGGCGACCCGGGGCACGCGGCCGTCGCTGCCCCCGACGCTGCGAAGCCCAGTCCCCCGTGCGTCATCGTGGAGTGAGGAACCCCGGTGCGTGTTGAGGAGCGGTGCCTCACGCTCGCATGCGGCGGCGGGCGGCCGCCCGTACGACGAGCATCGCGGCAGCCCCGCCGACCCGTCGGCCGGCCGTCCACAGCCTTCCCTGACGCACGGCGGCGGGCGTCGGCACGCGCGCCCCGCGTTGACCCCGAGCAAGCGGCGCAGGTCTCGCCCGGGAGCCTGTTCGAGCCGGGCCGGGATTTCCCTGCCCGCAGCGTTGACCCAGACGTCGATGCCGCCGAAGCGGGCCACGGCCGCCGTGGCCAGATCGCCGCTTCTTTCCGCGGGCCACCGACCCATGTGCCCCGGAGCCCCGCATGGTGAGCGGGGGTGCTCACGCCGGCTCTCGGCCTGCGGCGAGCACGGAGTCGTCTGCGGCGAGCACGGAGTCGTCTAGGGTGCCGGTCCCCGGCAGGTGATGGCGGGCGGCGATCAGGGCGGCGTGCACGTCGGTGGTGCCGGTGGCCACGCACAGTGCCCGCTCGACGGCCTCGATCTCCTTGCGCACGGGCGAGTCGCCCTCCGACGCGTCGAGCACGGACAGCGCCCAGTAGCGGTCGACGAGACCGGGCAGCACGGCCGGGTGAGCCATCAGCATGGGTGGTTGCCTTTCGCCAGGGATCGATCAAGTGGCCGTCGCCTACCCTGCCGGGCGGTGTTGATTCCCGGTGAGGGTGAATACCTGGTCGAGTCCGACGACGCGCATGACGCGCTGGGTGTGGGTGGGAACCGCGGTCAGGACGATGTCTGCCCGGGCGGCATGGGCGTGGTTGTGGGCCACGAGCAGGGCGGTGAGTCCGCTGGAGTCGCAGAACTCCAGCCCGGCGAGGTCCACGACGAGGCACTGGCCCGGTCCGAGGGTGAGGGCGGTGACGCGTTCGCGCAGTGCGACGGCGGTGGCGTGGCCGCCACATGTTCGGGTCACAGCCGAACCCGTGAGCCAGCACCACCGTCAACCCCTGCGGATTGCCGGTGACCGTGACGTTGTTCCTGCGCTCGTGTCACCGGGCAGGCTCTCAGGAGGATCCGCCGGGGCGGCGGTCGGGACGACCGGACACGGGTGGCGTCGGTCGGCGCGGTCGGTCATCCGTACCGGCCGTCGGCGCGGCCGCCCGCGCCCAGCAGACCGGTCGCCTCCAGCCTCTGCGTGCGTTCCAGACGCGGCAGTTCGGTGCGCGCGACGTACGTGACGACGGCCGGGAGGCAGGCCCGTACCGGTTGCACGGCACGGAGCCAGCCGGGGACGTAGACGGAAGCCGCACGTCGTTCCGCGGCGGCCGCCAGTCTGTCGGCGACGTGGGCCGCCGGGTACACCTTGCGGGCCGGCCGTGGCATGTGGCCGCGCAGTTCCCGCAGGACGGCGTGGCGGTCGGCGTCGCGGATCATGTCGGTGTCGGTCCAGTTGATGTAGGCGATGCCGACGGCGACGCCGCGATGGGCGAGTTCTGCGCGCAGGGCGTGCGCGAAGGACTCGACCCCGGCTTTGGACGCGCAGTAGGCGCTCATGAGCGGTGACGTCCCCATGGCCGCCAGGGAGGCGACCTGGAGGTAGTAGCCGTGCGTGTCGAGGAGGTCGGGCAGGAAGCAGCGGGCCGTAACCGCACTGCCGATCAGGTTGACCTCGATGACGCGGCGCCAGACCTGCGGGTCCGAGTCGGCGAACGGCCCTCCCGCGGCGACTCCTGCGTTGCCCACGACGACGGACGCGGGTCCCAGGCGCGCCCGCACCTGTCGGGCCGTGTCGGCCATGGCCGCGTCATCGGTCACGTCGACCTCCCAGCAGGCCGGTTCACCGTGCAAGGAGGCGGCCACCTCCCGTAGACGCTCTCCTTCGAGGCCCAGCAGGGCCAGCCGCGCGCCCCGGTCGTCGAACGCCCGGGCGAGCGCCGCTCCCAGGCCGCGCGCCGCCCCCGTCACCACCACGGTGCGGCCCTGCAGGGGCCGGTTGTGCGTACGCGTCCTCACTCGCGGCCTCCGTCGCTCGGGCATGCCGTCCGGTTCTCCTGCTTCCAGGATGCTCCTGCCGAGAGCTCGCGCGCGCCGCCCGGGCTCGGCCCGCCGGCGCGAGAAGGCCGCGGCGGGCCTGTGGGACCCGACCGAACCCCCACGACACCTCGTCCGATCCGGGTGATATGCGGCGATATGTGGGTACGCGCACGATGACCGTGGAATAGCACCGCCGATGAAAGGTTGCGTCATGCCCCGAGGATCGAGCCCCAAGCGCGAGCGTCAGTACGAGCACATCAAGGAGTCGGGGGAGAAGCGCGGCATGTCGGAGGAGCGCGCGAAGGAAATGGCCTCCCGGACCGTGAACAAGGAACGTGCTCGCTCGGGAGAGAGCAAGACCGCCAGTCGCAGCTCCACCCAGGGCAAATCCGCCTCCCAGCGCGGAGGCGAGAAGTCCGGTGGCGGCAGCTCGTCCGGGCCCACCAAGGACGACCTGTACCGGGAAGCGAAGAAGCGCGGCATCGACGGACGCTCGACGATGACCAAGCAGCAGCTCAAGAACGCCCTGGGCCACTGACCCGAAGCCAGCGCCGCCGTAGGCGTTCCGTTCGCCGTCGTCGGAGGAGGAGCCATCGTGGCCGTCCGTCATCAGCTCATCCACTGTCCCCCGCGCAGGGTGTGGGCCGTACTCGCCGATCCGAACCTGTACGGGGAATGGGTGGTGGGGCCGTCCGAGTCCACACCGCTCGACGACTCCTGGCCCCGGACGGGAGCACAACTGCGCTACACGATCCGGCTGGGCCCCTGGTCCGCCGAAGGCACGACGACCGTCCGCCACCAGGAACCCGGCAAGGAACTCGAACTGGAGGCGTCGTTCAAGCCCCTGGGCACGGCCCGGATCTTCCTCCGGCTCAGGCCGTGGGGTGAGGAGACCCTCGTCGTCTGCGACGAGCATCCCCTGCGCGGCCTGGGAGGGACCCTGCACAACCCGGTGAGCGAAGCGGCCCTGCAGCTCCGGCACCGCGGCATGCTGGCCCGCCTGGCGAAGATCGCGGAACGGCTCCCCGACGAGGCGCTCCGTGCCTGACGCGGTGGTGATCGGCGCCGGACCCAATGGACTCGTGGCCGCGAACGTGCTGGTGGACGCCGGCTGGAGCGTGGTGGTCCTGGAGGCCCAGGAGGAACCGGGCGGAGCCGTGCGCAGCGACCGGGGGGTGCACCCGGACTACGTCTCGGACGTCTTCAGCGCCTTCTACCCGCTCGCTGCCGCCTCCCCGGTCCTCGCCCGCCTGGACCTCGGCGCGGAGGGCCTGAGGTGGAGCCACGCGCCGTCGGTCCTGGCGCACCCCCTGCTCGACGGCCGGTGTGCCGTGCTGGAGCGCCGGGTGGAGGACACCTGCGCGGGACTGGGCGCGTTCGCCGCGGCCGACGCCGACGCCTGGCGGGGCATGTTCCGGACGTGGAGCCGCGTCGGGCCGGATCTGGTCCAAGCCCTGTTCACGCCCTTCCCCCCGGTCCGGTCCGGGCTGCGGCTGGCCGGTAAGCTCCGCGCCTCCGGGGGGCTGAGGCTGGCCCGGAAGCTGGCCCTGCCGGTGCGCCGCCTGGGCGAGGAGGAGTTCGCCGGGGAAGGCGGCCGGCTGCTGCTCGCAGGCAATGCCCTGCACGCCGACCTTGCGCCGGAGGCCGCGGGCAGCGGCGGCTTCGGCTGGCTGATGTCGATGCTCGGCCAGAGCCACGGCTTCCCCGTCCCCGTCGGCGGATCCGGGGCACTGACGGCGGCGCTCGTGAGCCGCCTGCGGCGCCGCGGCGGTGTCCTGCGCTGCGGGGAGCGGGTCGCGTCCGTCGTCGTACGCGGGGGCCGTGCGGTCGGGGTCAGGACCGCGGGCGGGGAGGACGTGCGCGCGCACCGGGCCGTCCTGGCCGACACCTCGGCCACCACCCTCTACCGGGAGCTCGTCGGCGAGGAGCACCTGCCGTCCCGCCTGCTGCGGGACCTGGAACGCTTCCAGTGGGACTTCGCCACCTTCAAGGTCGACTGGGCGCTGACGGGTCCCGTGCCGTGGACGGCGCCGGGAGCGGCGGGCGCGGGGACCGTCCACGTCGCCGACGGCGTCGACGGCCTCACCCGCTTCGCCGCCCAGATCGCCACGGGCCACGTGCCCGACGAGCCGTTCACCCTCTTCGGGCAGATGACCACCGCGGACCCGAGCCGCTCACCGGCCGGTACGGAGTCGGCCTGGGCGTACACGCACCTGCCCCAGCGCATCGCCGCCGACGCCGGTCCCGACCGCATCACCGGCCGCTGGGACGTGCGCGAACAGGAGGCCATGGCCGACCGTGTCGAGGCCCAGGTGGAACGCTTCGCACCCGGCTTCCGCCAGTTGGTCCGCGCCCGCCGGATCCTGGCCCCGACCACCCTGCAGGCCATGGACGAGAACCTGCACAACGGCGCCATCAACAACGGCACCACCGCCCTGCACCAGCAGACCGTCTTCCGCCCCACCCCCGGGACCGGGAGGCCCGAGACGCCCGTCGAACGGCTGTACCTGGCCTCCGCCGCCGCTCACCCCGGCGGCGGCGTCCACGGCGCGCCGGGCGCCAACGCCGCCCGGGCGGCCCTGCGCTTGCGCGGAATGCCCACCCTCCTCCACCGGGCACTCCACCGGGCCCAGCGCGTCTGACGGCAGAGCGCCCCTGTCGCGTGTCGCGCAGGGACGCCCGGGCGGGATGCCACGCTTCAGGTTTCGGCCCTGGTCTCACACCGGTCTCACACCGGCCCCGACCCGGCGGCTCAGGGCTCGATCGTCATCTCCGCACAGCGCGCCACGACGGACGCGAGGCTCTGCCCCTCCGCGTGCAGCCGGCGCTGGATGCGCGCGCCGTTACCCCGTTCGTGCAGCCGCGCGATGCCCTCGCGGACGCGCTCGTCGTCGTCGTGGTCCTTCAACGCCTCACGCACGTGCCGGTACAGCGCTTCGACGGCGTGCTCGGCGGACGTCTCCCGCATGGTCTCGGGGTGCAGCAGGGGGCCGTCCAGGCCGGAGCGGCCGGCCCGCCAGGAGGCCAGGCGGAGCAGACCCGTATCGACCCGGGCCGGGGGGTGCCCGTCCTGCCAGGCGCGGGACGCCGTCTCGACGAGTCCGCGGACGAGAGCGGCGAGCAGGACGGGGGTGGCGGCGTCCAGGCCGACGTCGGCCACCCGGATCTCCACGGTGGGGTAGGAGGCCGACAGACGGGCGTCGAAGTAGATCATCCCCTGGTCGCGCAGCACCCCGGTGCCGATCATCGCGTCGACCCGCTCGTGGTAGCGGTCGGCGGAGCCGAAGACGCTGACGGGGCCGGCGGACGGCCATCGGTTCCACACCCTGCTGCGGTAGCTGGCGTAGCCGCTGTCCTCGCCCTGCCAGAAGGGGGAGTTCGCGCTCATCGCCAGCAGGACCGCCAGCCAGGGCCGGATGCGGTCGAGGACCGCGACCCCCTCCTCGTCCGAGTCGACCGACACGTGGACGTGGCAGCCGCACGTCAGCTGTTCCTGCGCCGTCAGTCCGAACTGCTCGCTCAGCCACCGGTAGCGGCGGCCGACGTTGAGCGACGGCTGCACGGGCAGCGGCGATGTCGCGACCGCCGCCACCACGGCGCCGGCACTCGCGGCGTGGCGGGCCGCCTCGCCGCGGATACGGACGATCTCCTCCTGGAGCTCGCCCATGTGCGTGATCGGTTCGGTGGCGAACTCCAGCTGCTCCTTCTGCAGTTCCTTCTCGAACTCGTGGTCCGGCCGGCCGCTGCTCCCGGGCTGTTGCCAGGCCGATCGCTCCGCGGCCGCCAGGACCGCCCCGGAGACGGCCAGGGGGGCGCCGCTGCGCCCGTCCACGAGCAGCAGCTCTTCTTCCACACCTACGCTTCGCATGTCGCCGCCTGCGGTTCGAACGGTCAGATGTCCCACGCCTGCCCCGCCCGCCGCCGGCCATGCCGCCGCCCCGTCGCCGGCCGCACGGACGGGGCAGGACGTGGACGTCATTGCGGTGGAGCGTCGCCCCGGCGGTTAAGACCGTGGTGCTGTGGAGAGAGGGCGAGGTCGGCCCACACCGTCTTCCCCTCGCCCTCGGGCCGTGTCCCCCAGCGCTGCGCGAGGCAGTCGACGATGAAGACACCGTGGCCGCCGACGCTCTGGGCACGGTGCTCCCCCAGTCGGGGCGGGGTGGGGCTGCGGTCGGTGACGGCTATGTGCAGCACGCTGCCGCTGTGGTCCACGCTCAGGCGGCGGGGTCCGCCTGCGTGCCGGTGGGCATTGGTGAGCAGTTCCGCTGCGACGAGAACGGCGTCGCCGTCGTCGACGGCGGTCAGCCCCCAGTCGGCCAGGGCCTGGCGTACGCAGGCGATCCCCGCTCCGCAGGCTCCCGCGTCACCGCGTTCGAAAGTGAGTTCACGGTGGTGCGGGGCGACGTACTGGGGAGGTCCCACGGCAGTTCCCGGACGGAAGGCCTACGGTTTCGGTTGCCCCGCACCTGCCCAGCGTCCGCCGCGGTATACGGCGCTGCTCCGGTCAATGTCCGTGCCGTGCGATCGCTTCCTCGACGGTGTCGTAGACCGTGAAGGCGTCGACCGCACCGGTCATCTCCAGCACCTGTCGGACCCCGCGGCTGGGCGAGACCAGCACGAGCGGGACGCCTTCGGCGTGGGCGCTGTCCCGCAGGGCGAGGAGAAGGTTGAGGCCGTCGGCGGTGAACAGTTCCACGGCGTTCAGATCGATGGCGAGCAGGTCCGGCACGGGGTCCAGCGCCTCACGCAGTGTGCGGTCACCGACGGCCGCGGTACCCAGGTAGAGGTCACCCGAGAGCACACAGACGACGGCGCCCCCGATACGGATCGTGTCCGTTTTCAGCTCGGGTGCCGGCATGGGCAGATCGGAGTGCGACGGGTTGGTGCTCATGGACCGCCTCCTCGCCCGTTCCGTGCCCGCTGCCCTCGGGCGGTGGCGTGACGGCCGGCGGGCTCCGGCAGGTGCCGGGCGGGCCCCGGCCGGGCTGGTCTCCACCGTACGCCTCCGGCCACAGGGGGGCACGGAGGTCGGCCCGGACGCGGCCGGTCGCCCGCCGCCGTGGGCGCCCGCGCGGGCGCCCACGGCCACCGCGGCCGTTACGGGAGCCGGGGGCGGATGCCTGCGGTACGGGTGCTGCCTTCGGGGGAAGCGAGGACCGGAAGGGCGTGAGCGGGCGGTCCGGGCGGGCACTGCCGAGGTATGACGCGACGCGATGACGGACCGGACCCGGCACATCGGCGCCCGGACGGGGTGGACGACGTGACGGTGGAAGCCCTCGGGTCCCTGTCGAAGGCGCTGGAGACGGTGGAGCGCGCCCGGGGCCACCTCTACGGGTTCCACCAGCTGACGGGGACGGCGGACCTGGAACTGGACCGTGCGGTCGGGCTGCTGAGGGCGGCCGGACACGACGAGTGGGCCGATCGGGTCGAGAGGGACATCCTGGGCCGCAACGTCATCCCCGGCCACTGGACCTTCCAGATCGTCGAGGCGTACGACCGTACCTACTACGAGCCGTTCAGAGGGCTCGAACGACAGGCGGTCGCAGCGCTGGCGGCCGGGAGGCAGCACCTCTACGAGGCCGAGATGAAAGAGGCACGCCGGACCGCAGGTCACCCCGATCACAGCGCCCGTCCCGAGGGACCGCGCTCGGACGACGAAGATCCGCGCTCCGACGACGATGCGCCGCCTTCGCCCTGACCGTCGCGGTGGCCCGGGCCGCGCCGCCCGCCCTCGACCGGACGGCGCGGTCCGCCGTCACCGGCCGGCGGGCCCCTCGGTGCGGTGGTCCTCGGGCCGCACGCCGGTGAAGGCGGAGGCGTCCTTGCTGCCGCTGGGGCGTCGCGACTTCCCCTTCGGACCTTCGTCGTGCATGCCCTCCTCGCCCTTACGGGCCAGTTCCTCGCCGCTCCGGCTGCTGCTCTCGGTCGGCCTGCCGTGGGGGTTTCCCGCTTCCTCCTTCGACACCGTCCTGCCGGCGCCCTTCTCGGGGGCGTAGCGGTCCGGGTGGAAGGACCGGTGGGCGCTGGGGTTGTCCTGCTGATGGGTCTCGTCGACGTCCGGCGACCAGCCGTGCTGTGCTCCCCGGTGCCGGCTCGCCTCGTGCTGTGACCCGTCCCTGTCCGATTTGCGACTCATGATCATTCTCCTGTTCTTCCAGGTGGGAGGCACCTGCCACCGATCGGGAACCGGCTGCCCGGCATGGTTGGCCCGATCGACCGCCCGGGCCGGTACCGCAGGAGGCGCCTACCCGGCGACCCGCTCGGCACTCCTTGGGCCCGGCCACCCGGGTGACCCGGGCGCGGCCCACGGCGCTGTCCCACCGCAGCAGCGGCCGCCCCCGTGAGGATGGGCAGGGCCGCCGCATCCCGGCCTGACAGCCCGCATCCACCAGCTCGGAGGACGTACATGGACGCGATCGTGCTCCTGCGCGACGACCACAAGACAGTCGAGAAGCTGTTCAAGCAGTTCGAGAAGACCGGGGACGAGGACACCGGCGAACGACGCCGGATCGCGGACCAGGTGATCGAGGAGCTCACCGTCCACGCCTGGATCGAGGAACAGATCTTCTATCCCGCTGCCCGAGAAGCCGCTCCCGACACCACCGACCACATCCTGGAGAGCATCGAGGAGCACCATGCCGTCGTGTGGATGCTGTCGGAGATCAAGGGGATGGACCCGTCCGACGAACGCTTCAAGGCGAAGATGAGCGTTCTGATGGAGAACGTCCGCCACCACGTGGAGGAAGAGGAGAAGGACTGGTTCCCGGACGTCCGCAAGGCCATGGGCCGCAACCGGCTCACCGAGCTCGGCCGGCAGCTCGAAGCCGAGAAGCCCAAGGCCCCGCGGGACCCGCTGGCCGTGCCCAGCGCCACCAGCTGATGACACCGCCCGGCAGCGGGTCCCGATCGCGTCCGCGTCCGGTCCGCCGGTCTGTGCGCGACGCCGCGGTTTCGGCCGGTCTGGCCGCTGCGCTGCTGACGGGCTGCGGGGCCTCTGCCGCACGGGTGGACGGGGCCAGGGACGCCGTCCGCGTCTTCGAAGGGGCGCTCGCCTCCCGCGACTACGCCGCGGCGTGCGAGCTGCTGGCCCCCGAAACGCGCGGCCGGCTGGAACAGGACGAGAAGCAGACGTGCGCGCGGGCGCTCGGGAGCCAGGAGCTGCCGGTGTCGGCGGCGATCGGCACGCCGGAGGTCTACGGGCGGCAGGCCCTGGTCCGCGCCGGGGAGGAGACGCTGTTCCTGTCGCAGTTCACCGGCGGATGGCGGGTGGTCGCGGCCGGCTGCACACCGCAGGGCGACCAGCCCTACCGGTGTCTGGTGGAGGGAGGCTGAGATGCGGGGTCTGTTCGCCGCCTGCCTGATCGTGATCGTGGGCGGGCTGGGGTACTTCATCGCGATCGGGGCGATGCACCGATGAGCCGACAGGGGCAGGACCGGGAACGACGCGGGAGCTTCTGGAGGGACAACAGCCTCACCCTGGCCTTCGGAGGCGCGTTCCTCGTCGTGCTTCTCGGTCAGGCGCTGGCCGGCCACGCGGAGTTCAACGAGGAGCTCACCGTCGACGGCCTCCAGCGGATCAGCCTGAGCCAGTACGTGACGACGTCGGACTTCGCCGTGGACGTCACCGAGAACTGGCAGTCGGAGTTCCTGCAGTTCTCGCTCTACATCTTCGGGACCGTCTGGCTGGTCCAGCGCGGCTCGCCCGAGTCCAAGGAACTCCACAAGATCGGCACGGAGTCCGACCGCGAGCAGCGCGTGGGCGACCACGCCACGCAGGACTCGCCCCGCTGGGCAGCCAGCAAGGACTGGCGCCAGGGCGTGTACGCCCGCTCGCTGGGCCTGGTCATGGGCGGGGTGTTCCTCCTGTCCTGGGCGGCCCAGTCGATCACGGGCATGGCCGCCTACGACGAGCAGCAACTGCGCCGGCTCCAGGACCCGGTCGGATGGGGCGGCTACGTCGTCTCGGCGGACTTCTGGAACCGGACCCTGCAGAACTGGCAGTCGGAACTCCTGGCCGTGGCGGCCATGGTCATCCTGTCCGTGTACCTGCGCCAGCGCGGCTCACCGGAATCCAAACCGGTGGGCGCCGCCCACACCTCGACCGGCGTCGAAGGCTGACGGCCGCGAGAGGCTCGCGGGCCCTCGGGCCCTCGTCGAAAGGAACGTCTGAACATGATCGGTCCATCCGACTTCTCCCCGGTCGCGGCCGTTGTCACCGGTTCCGACTCGGGCATCGGACGCGCCGTGGCCGCCCGACTGGCCGCGGCCGGACTGGACGTCGGCATCACGTGGCACCAGGACGAAGAGGGCGCCCGGCGCACGGCCGAGGAGGTCCGGGCGCACGGCAGGCGTGCCGTCCTCGCCCGGCTCGACCTGACGGAGCTGCCCGCCGCCGCCGACGTCATCGACCGGCTGGCCGGCGAACTCGGTCGCCTCGACGTGCTCGTGAACAACGCGGGCACCGGAACCGCCACGCCCTTCCTGGACCTGGACCTGGCGACCGTGCGCCAGGTCCTCGACGTCGACCTGGTGGGTCCCCTGCTGTGCGGACAGCGGGCGGCACGGCACATGATCCGCCAGGGCGGAGGCGGCCGGATCGTGAACGTCACCTCGGTCCACGAGCACCAGCCGCGCGTCGGCTCCGGGCCGTACTGCGCCGCCAAGGGCGGACTCGGCCTCCTGACCCAGGTGATGGCACTCGAACTCGCCGAACACGGCATCACCGTCAACTCCGTGGCTCCTGGGGAGATCGCCACCCCCATGACGGGTCAGGAGGACGGGGACGTGCGCACCGAGTCCCGTCCGGGCATTCCCGCCGGCCGTCCCGGTGACGCCCGGGAGGTCGCCGCCGTCATCGCCTTCCTGGCGGGCGCCGAGGCCTCGTACGTCACGGGGGCCTCCTGGGCCGTGGACGGGGGCATGCTGCGGATGGGTCCGATGGCCGGATCGCACATGGACCACGACCGGTGGCGCCGCCCCTGAACCGATGGGCATTCAGCAGCCGGTCCGCGCGTGGAACACGCGCCGCTGCGCAAGGGGACGGGCCGTCGGCGGCTGTGCCACGGGGAGGGTGCGCATTGCCGCTCCCCCCGGCCGTCACGTGGTCTGACGGCCGGGGGCCGCACTGCTGCCGAGGTGGCGTTCCAGCCAGTCCGCGGCGGCGCGCCGGTAGAGCCGTCTGTTGTCCGCCCGCAGGAATTCATGGCCCTCGTCGCGCAGCGTCAGCTGTCGCGCCGGTATTCCACGGCCCCGTGCCGCACGGACGAACTGCTCCGACTCCGTCGGGGGCACGTTGGTGTCGTGTTCGCCGTGGACGGCCAGCACGGGCGCGCGCAGTTGGTCGATGCGGCTCATCGGGGACAGGGCGCGCAGCAGGTCCCGGTCGTGTTCGGGATGTCCGTACTTGGCGGCGGCGGACTGGGCGATCCACGGTTCGGTGCCGGCGAAGAACGTGGCGAAGTCCGACATCCCGCAGACGGCCACCCCGGCACGGAAGAGGTCCGGATGCCACACGAGGGAGGCCATGGTCAGGTAGCCCCCGTACGAGCGGCCCATCACCCCCAGCCGCACGGGGTCGGCATAGCCGAGGGAGACGACGTGCGCGGCGCAGTCGGCGACGTCGTCGATGGCCGCGAACCGTCCGGCGCCGAGGTCGGCGTCCACGAACGACCGTCCCCAGCCGGAAGAGCCGCGGACGTCGGGGGCGAACACGTCCAGGCCCCTGCCGAGGAGCTCGTGGTAGAGCGGGCTGAACACCGGCCGCTCCTGTTCCTCGGGACCGCCGTGCAGGTGGATGACGCACGGGGCGGGCCTGCCCGGGTCCTGGCCCGGCGCCCGGTAGTACCAGCCCCCCAGCATCAGCCCGTCCCGGGCGCGGCAGCGCAGGGGCACGGGGCGTACGGGGGGCCGCCCAGGCGGTACCGCGTCCTCGTCGGAGGCCGACCAGCCGGCGCGCGCCGGTACGAGGCCCTGGTCCAGTTCCCAGATGCCCGGCCGGCGCCGGGACCCGGCCAGCGCGGCGAACAGGCCGCCGCGTTCCACGGGCGCGATGCGGGTCACCACTTCGTGCGGCAGCACCGGGCAGTGTCGCGGTCCGACGTCGCCGTCCGCATCGGTGAGGGGCAGGCCCGTGCTTTCCAGCTCGGTCGCGCCGTGGACGTTCCAGGCCAGGAGCGCCCAGCGGCCGTGGTCGGGCACGCTCAGCAGGTCGAGGGCGGCTCCCTCCCGTTCCGCCGCCACGGTTACGCTCCGGCCCGCGCCCTCCTCGTCCAGCCGGACCCGCAGGAAGGCCGCGAATTCGCGGTCCGTGTCGCTGCGCAGCCACACGGTCCGCGCGTCGGCGGAGAACCGGCCGATCCACGGGTCCCCGTCGGCGACGTGCAGGGCAAAGGTGGTGCGGCCGGAGCCGGTGTCGAGGACGAGGGCCTCGCGCCGGCCGCGCGGGCCACGGCGCACGAGCGCGAAGCGGCCGTCCGGGCTGGTGTCGCACACCCGCAGTGACGCCGCTCCCTCCTCGCCGTACAGCAGGACGGGCGCGTGCGCGCCGTCCGGGTCGACCAGGTACGCCGCGAGGCCGCCACCGCGGACCTGGCCGAGGGCCGGCACCGGGCCGGCCCCCACGTGCACGGACGGTGCCCGGTCGCGGGACCGCGCGGGCCGGTGTGCCGCCCCGCCCCCGAGGAGGGTCGCGGTGCCGTCGCGCTCGGACCAGGCCGCGCCGGGGCCCCGGACGCCGCTCGCGGCCGCACCGTCGGCGTCCGACGGGAGGTGCCCCGCCCCGGTGTGCTCCGCGCCCGGCACGGAAGGCTGGGCGACCGTGACGGCCAGGGCGGTGCCGTCACGGGTCCAGCACCCGAGGTGTGCGGAGCTTCCGGGCTCGGCACCGGCGAGAACCTGCCGTCCGGTTCCGTCCGGGCGCACCACCAGGACGCGGGTGTGCTCCCCGCCGCCCGGCGCCGAGGTGTAGGCGATCCAGCGCCCGTCGGGGGACCAGGAGACCTCGGTCACCGGATCGGGGTCGCCGTCCAGGACATGGGCTTCGGTGCCCCGGGCGGGGCCGCTCCACAGCTGGGGGACGCCCGCCCGGTCGCAGATGAAGGCCACGTGCTCACCGGTGGGGTCCGCAGACGGGTACCAGCATCCGTGCACGGTGAGCAGCGTGGGCGGGTCGGCGCCGACATGGTCCGGCATCCGCACCGGTACGGGCGCCGGTGCGGGGGACGTGCTGCCGGTCCCCCCGGTTCCGGGGGCCGCCGTCGTCCCGCCCGCCGTACCGAGTGCGTGATCCACGAGGTTCGTCCGCTCCAGGGGCATGGCCACCTCTCCCAGGCTTCCGTTTCCTGAGTTTTCCCACCACCCGGTCCCGTCACTTCACCGGATGCCGTGCGCCTGGAGCCAGATCTCCAGCGTCGCCACCTGCCACAAGGTGTTGGCCCCGCGCCGTGCGCGGTGGCGGTTGGGCTGCGCGAGCAGTTCACCGACGACCTGTGCGTCGAAGATCCCGCGTCGGCGTGCCTCCGGGGCCATGAGGGCGTCCCGCACCCGGGCCAGCACGGGCTCGGCCATGTGGCGCACGGCCGGCACGGGGAAGTAGCCCTTGGGGCGGTCGACGACCTGCCGGGGCAGTACGGTGCGTCCGACCTGCTTGAGCACTGCCTTGCCGCCGTCCGCGAGCTTCAGCCCCGGCGGACAGGCCGCGGCCAGCTCGACGAGGTCCTGGTCCAGGAAGGGCACCCGCGCCTCCAGGCCCCAGGCCATGGTCATGTTGTCGACCCGCTTGACCGGGTCGTCCGGCATGAGGGCGTGGACGTCCATGCGCAGGGCGGCATCGAGTGCGGTATCGGCTCCTGGGGTGGCCATGTGGCTCCGGACGAAGTCCATCGAGGCGTCGCGGCCGGCCGCGAGGTCCGGGTGGATCATGGCGGTGAGGTCGGCGTGCGTGCGGTCGAAGTACGCGCGGGCGTAGGCGTCGTCCGCTCCCGCCCGGCAGGCCGAGGCGATCTGCGGGTACCAGTGGTAGCCGGCGAACACCTCGTCGGCGCCCTGGCCGCACAGGACGACCTTGACCTCCTTGGAGACGTGTTCGGACAGCATGTGGAAGGCCACCGCGTCGTGGCTGACCATCGGCTCGCTCATGGCGCCGATGGCGTCCTCCAGCGCTGCGGGAAGCCGGTCGGACGGGATCATGAACTGCTGGTGGGCGGTCGAGAACCGGCGCGCGACCAGGTCCGAGTACACGAACTCGTCGCCGTCCTCACCGTTCTCCTCCTCGAAGCCCATCGCGAAGGTCGGAATGTCCTCGAAACCCTCCTCGGCGAGCATCGCCACCATCAGGCTCGAGTCCAGGCCTCCGGACAGGAGCACCCCCACGGGGACGTCCGCGACGGTACGGCGCCTCACGGCGGTCCGCAGCGCGTCGTGCACGGCCTCCCGCCAGGCCACGGGGTCGTCGCCGAGCTCGGAGTGCCTGGTGTACGTCGGCTGCCAGTAGCAGTGGTCGTGGCGGGTGCCGTCGGGTTCGACGACCCGGACGGTGGCCGGAGGGACCTTCCGTACGCCGGCCAGCACCGTACGGGGCGCGACCACGGTGCCGTGCCAGCTCAGGTACTGGTGGAGGGCCACCGGGTCGATGGACGTGTCCACTCCCCCGCCCGCGAGCAGGGCCGGAAGCGAGGAGGCGAAGCGGAGGCGGTCGCAGTCCTCGGTGACGTAGAGCGGCTTGATGCCCAGCCGGTCGCGGCCCAGGACGACACGTCCCGAGTGGTGTTCCGCTACGGCGAAGGCGAACATGCCGACGAAGAACTCGACGCATTCGCGTCCCCACTCCGCGTACGCCTTGACGACGACCTCGGTGTCGGAGTCGGAGAAGAAGCGGTACCCGAGCCTTTCGAGCCGGGCGCGCAGCTCCCGGTGGTTGTAGATGCAGCCGTTGAAGACCACCGTGAGGCCGAGCTGCGCGTCGACCATGGGCTGGGCGCCGCGCTCCGACAGGTCGATGATCTGCAGGCGCCGGTGGCCCAGGGCGACCGCCGCCTGGGACCAGATCCCTCTGCCGTCGGGTCCCCGCGGCTCCATCACATCGGTCATGCGTTCGACGGCGGCAAGATCGGGGCGGCGGCCGTCGAACCGTACCTCTCCGCTCAGGCCGCACATGACGCACCTCGCCATGCCTCGGCGCCCCGGGACGCCCGGAATACCCCACCCTTGTCGGCGGGCCAGGTCGCATACACCATGCTTCTGCACTCCTGTGCCGGCTCGACCGGCACAGGACGAGCCGGTCCAACAGGCGATCGACATGTTCCGCACCTGCCCGCACCTGGGGCTTTCAAGCGGACGCCTGCTCACTCGGCGTGTGGGCGGCACCGCCGCGCCCTGCTCGAGCGGGCATCCAGTTCATCGAGGAACCGGGTCAGTGCACGGGTTCCCAGTCTGAGGGATCGGAGCTCCACGCGCTCCTCGGGACCGTGCCACCGGTCCGCCGGCAGACCCGTCCCGAAGAAGAGCACGGGCGCGTCGCAGGCCCGGGCGAGCTGCGCGGCGGGGGTCGCCCCGCCGTTGCCGATGGGCCGGGCCGGAGCGCCGTAGGCGTGCCCGACCGCCCTGTGCAACGCCGCGAGGGCAGGATGCTCCGCCGGCGTGCGGTAGGGGTCCGAGATGGTGGAGGAAACGTCCAGTTCGTAGGCGTAGCCCGGTCGGCGGTGTCCGTCCAGCCAGCCGCGCAGCTGTTGCGCGACCTGGTCGGCCCGCTGGTCGGGGACGAGCCGGAAGAGCAGGTCGGCGCCGGCCTCGGCCGGGATAAGTCCGAACGCCGGAGCGTCGGTACGGCCGGCGGTGAGGCGGGCGATCTCGACCGACGGTCGGGTCCAGAGGCGCTCCGGTGCCGTGTACCCCGCTTCGCCGACGTCGGCGAAGGTGCCGGTGTCGGCCTGCCAGGACGGGAGGTGGAAGGGCAGGCTGTCGAGTGACGCCCGCAGGTCCGGCGCGGGTTCGCTCACCGCGTCGTAGAACCCGGGCAGAGTGATCCGCCCCGAATCGTCGCTCAGCAGGTCCAGCACCCGGCACAGCTCGACGGCCGCGTTCGAGGCGGCGCCGGACACGGCTCCGCTGTGGATGTCCCGCCGGGCGCCTCGGACGGTGAGCGAGGCGGTGACCGATCCGCGGACCACGCAGCAGACGGCCGGCTCGTCCAGGGACCAGAGCATGGAGTCGGAGACCATGACCACGTCCGCCGCCAGGTCGCCCGCGTGCTGCGACAGCAGGTGCGGCGAGGTGGACCGAACCGATCTCCTCCTCCCCCTCGATCAGGTACTTCACCGTCAGGGCCGGGGCTGGGGCGCGCCGTTCGGCGAGGTGCACAAGCAACGCCCACAGGTGACACAGGACCTGGCCCTTGGCGTCGGAGGCGCCCCGCCCGTAGAGACGGCCGTCGGCCTGCAGCGCGGAGAAGGGGGCGGTGAGCCGCCACTCGGAGGGAACGACGGCGTGTACGTCGTGATGGCTGTAGACGAGCAGGACCGGCGCGTCGGGATCGGCGGCCGGCCAGCAGGCGTGGACGGCGGGGAGGCCTTCCGTCTCCCACAGCTCCGCACGGGGGAAGCCTGCGCCGCGCAGGGTGTCCGCCAGCCAGTGGGCGGACCGGCGTACGTCGTCGTCCCGGTCCGCGTCGGAGGAGACGGACGCGATGCCCACCCACTCCGCCAGGGCCGCCACCTCCTCCGGACCGGGCATCCCGTCACCGGGCGAAGCGGCGTGGGCGGCGTTCACCGCCCCGCGGCCGCGGTATCACCGCAGGCCACCGCTGGCCACGGCGGCACCGCCGGGCGCCGCTTGCGGGGCGTCGGCTCCGTCGTCCGGGTGAACGTCTTCCAGCAGTCCGTGCATCTGGTCGAGCACCCGCCGGAAGTCGCTCCACGGGGTCGCCCGCTCGCCGGTGTCGGCAGGGGTCTCCGTCGGGCCGGTGCCCGCTCGTCTCGAGGTCATGCTCCACCTCTCGGGCTCGTGAGCCGGCTCTCCTGCCGGTTCCTCCCGCGCGCCACATGCGTGCCCGGGGCGTCTTCCCCGCTGCCGGAGGATCATGCGGAGCCGTCCGGCGGCGGCCGGCCGTCGCGCCGGGGCCGGCGGCGTCCCGCGCACCGCCCGTCGCACCACCCGAGTTTGGGATCGCGCGGAGCGTGCACAAGCGACGTGACAGTTACCTGACACGCACCACGGCGGGAGACGCACATGGGCATCATCGCTTGGATCCTGATCGGCCTGCTGGCAGGACTCGTGGCCAAGGCACTGATGCCGGGCAGGGACCCGGGCGGGATCATCGTCACGACGCTCATCGGCATCGCCGGTGGCCTGCTCGGCGGCTGGCTCGGCAAGGTCGTCTTCGGCGTCGACTCCATCGACGGCTTCTTCGACCTCTCCACCTGGATCGCCGCCATCGTCGGCTCGGTCATCCTTCTGGCCCTCTACCGCCTGGTCATCGGGAACCGGCGCTCGCACCGGCACGCGTGACCCCCGGCCGCGCGCCACGGTCGCACGGCCCACGGCGATCGGTTCCTCCCTCGGCCGAGGGAGGAACCGATCGCTTGTGCGACACCAGGTGTGGGATTCCCGGCACCGGGCAGACGTACGGCGCAGCCCCGCTCCGGCGGGGCTGACCAGTTCCAGGCCGGTGAGCTCCTGGCGGCCGAATCCTCCTGACACCGGATCGCGCCGGAACGCGCGCGGGCGGCCGCCCCTGTCACGGAGTGAAGAGCACCTTCACGGCGCCGTCCCGCTTCTCCTGGAACATCTCGTACGCGCTCGGGGCCTCCTGCAGGGGCAACCGGTGCGTGGCGAAGTCGTCGACGCCCAGGGGGTCGCCGTCGGTGAGCAGGGGAAGGATGTCGCCGACCCAGCGCCAGACGTTGGCCTGGCCCATGCGCAGGGTGAGCTGCTTGTCGAAGAGGGTCAGCAGGGGCAGTGGATCGGCCGCGCCCCCGTACACACCGGACACCGACACGGTTCCGCCGCGGCGGACGAGGTCGATGGCGGTGTAGAGGGCGGACAGCCGGTCGACGCCCGCGCGCTTCATCAGGGCCGCCGCCACGGCATCCGGCAGGAACGTGGTCATCTTCTGCGCGGCGGCTGCGACAGGGCTGCCGTGGGCCTCCATCCCGACCGCGTCGATGACGGCGTCCGGACCGCGCCCGCCGGTGAGTTCTCGGACGGCGTCCGTCAGGCCCTCGCCCCGTTCCAGGAGGTCCAGGGCGTGGTAGCCGCGGCGCCGGGCCCGCTCGAGCCGCTCGGGGACGAGGTCGATACCGATGACCGTGCCGGCACCGCGGTGGGCGGCGATGCGGCAGCTCATGTCCCCGATGGGGCCCAGGCCCAGCACGGCGACGCTGCCGCCCTTCGGGACCGCCGCGTACTCGACCGCCTGCCAGGCCGTCGGCAGCACATCCGACAGGTAGACGAAACGTTCGTCGGACGGCCCGTCGGGCACCCGGATGGGCAGGTGGTTGCCGAAGGGGACCCGTAGGTACTCGGCCTGGCCGCCGGGCACCTGACCGTAGAGCTTCGTGTACCCGAAGAGCGCCGCGCCCGTCCCGTGCTCGCGCACCTGCGTCGTCTCGCACTGGGACTGCAGCCCCCGTTCGCACATGAAGCAGGTGCCGCACGAGACGTTGAACGGGATGACCACCCTGTCCCCCGGCTTCAGCGAGCCGACCTCCGGCCCCACCTCCTCCACGATGCCCATGGGCTCGTGCCCCAGGATGTCGCCGGGGTCGAGGAACGCCCCCAGGACCTCGTAGAGGTGCAGGTCCGACCCGCACAAGCCGGTGGTCGTGATCTTCACGATCACGTCGTCGCGGTCCTTGAGGTCGGGGTCCGGAACGGATTCGAAACGGACGTCCCGCTTGCCGTGCCATGTGAGTGCCTTCATGACGCCTCCCTGCGGAGTGTGCTGCGCAGTGTGGTGTTCGATCCGTGGCCCCCATGGTGCGCGTGCCCCCTGCCACGTCGGCGAACCGGAATGTCCCGCAATGCGCTCACGGCATCCGGGTGGGTTTTCTGGGCAGTCGCCGGATATGAACCGACTTTCGGACACCGGACGCTCCTACTGGATGCAGACGGCGGACCTGCCGACCTTCGCCCCGCTGTCCGGGGCAGTCGAAACGGACGTGGCGATCGTCGGCGGCGGCATCGTCGGCCTCAGCACGGCGTGGGAGCTCTCGCGTGCGGGGCGCTCCGTCGTCGTACTGGAGGCGGACCGGCTGGCGGGCGGGGTGACGGGCCACACGACCGGCAAGCTCACCGCCTTGCACACCGCGGTGTACGACACGATCCGCGGCAAGCACGGGGACGACGCCGCACGTCGGTACGCCGCCTCCCAGAGCGCCGCCCTGCGGCACGTCGTCGAGGTGTCCGGTGAACTGGGCACCGACTGCGAACTGGAGAGCCGCCCGGCCTTCACCTACTGCCGGGATCCCGAGGGCGTCGACGCCCTGCGCGCGGAGGCCGAGGCGGCGCGGGCGGCCGGCCTCAGCGCGTCGTTCGTCACCGGGAGCGGGCTGCCCTTCCCCATTGCCGGGGCCGTCAGGGTGGAGGACCAGGCGCAGTTCCACCCCCTCAAGTACCTGCGGGGACTCGTCGAGGACGTCGCCGCGCGCGGCGGACGCATCCACGAGGGGACCCGGGTCACGCAGCTCGACGACGGGGATCCGTGCGTGCTCAGCACCGAATCCGGTGCCACCCTTGCCGCGGGGCACGTCGTCGTCGCCACCCATCACCCCCTGTTCGACAAGGCCCTGCTCGCCACCAGGCTCACGCAGCACCGGGACCTGGTGATCGCGGGCCCCCTGCCCGCCGGCCAGGACCCCGAGGGCATGTACATCTCGGAGGAGGAGGGCAAGCGATCCGTCCGCACCTCGCCCCTGCCGGACGGCCGACGGCTGCTCATCGTGACCGGGGAAGCCTTCACACCGGGCACCGGAGAGGACACCGAGGCCGGGTACGCCCGACTCCTGGCCTGGACCGAGCAGCACTTCCCCGGCTTCACCATCGCCCACCGGTGGGCCGCGCAGGACAACAGTTCGACCGACACGCTGCCGCTCATCGGCCGCCTGCCCACGAACGGCGAGAACGTCTACGTCGCCACCGGCTTCGCCGGCTGGGGCATGACGGGCGGCGTCCTGGCCGCGACGGTCATCGCCTCACTCGTCCGCGGCGACGAGGAGCCCTGGGACGGCCTGTACGACCCCGGCCGGGTCGGCTCGGCCCTGCGATCGGCGCCGACGTACCTCAAGGCCCAGTGGGACGTCGGGAAGCACTTCGTGCAGGACCGCCTGGACACCCTCGGCGACGGCACCAACGGCCCGGCCGCAGGCCTGCGGCCGGGTGACGGCACCGTGGTCCGAGCCGCCGGCGGGCCCTGCGCCGTACACCGTGACGACCAGGGAGAACTGCACGCCGTGTCGGCCGTCTGCACGCACATGGGGTGCCTGGTCGCGTTCAACAACGCCGAACGGACCTGGGAATGCCCCTGCCACGGTTCCCGCTTCGGCGTCGACGGCGAGATCCTGCAGGGACCGGCGCTGCGCCCCCTGGAACGCCGGGATCCCGAGGAACTCTGACGCGCCGGACCACCGGCCGGAATGAGGTGAGGCCATGGGCTTCTCCGCACGCAGACACGTCGGCCTGCGCGCCGCCGACCGGCACGCACGGCAGGCGGCCACGCGGTGGCGGCACGACGGTTCGGAAGCCCAGTGGGCCCGCAGCGACCTGCGCCTGCGTCGCGTGCTGTCCCTGTGGGCGATCCCCGTGTTCGCCGCCGGCAGCGCCCTCCTGGCGTACCTCGCTTCGCAGACCACCGCCGGGGCCGCTCCGCCCCGCACCGTGTACGTCGTCCTCGCCGCGGTCTGCTTCGCCCTGGCGGTCCTCGCACTGATCGACCTGCAGGTGATCAAGCACCGTATCCGCGAGGCAGAACGCTGGCACCGTGCCACCCGACCCTGAAGGCCGCGGCGCAGGAGGCCACCGGCGTCGCAGTACGCGCGTACGCGCGGCAGCCGTCGGCCATCCCCCGGACCGGACCGGCCGGGCCCGTCGGCGTCGTGTCGACCGGGTCGCGGGGGACTCCTTGGTCAAGATGGCCCCATGGGTTCCCGTCTCGAGGAGAAGCATCCGATGGACTGCGATGGGAAAGGGCGTCCCTGGTGAGCGAGGGAGGCGGCGAGGGTCTCGGTACGGTGCTGGCCTGGGTTCTCGATCGCTCCCACGAGGCGTCGGCTCTGGACCTGGCCGGACTGATCGACGAGGCCGCCGGTCGTATCGGGATCGGATCCACCCGGATGTTCCTCGCCGACATCCAGCAGAGCCGGCTCGTCCCCCTTCCCCAGCCCGGGGGGCTCGGCCCGCCCGCCCCGACCGCTCTCGACATCGACGGTTCCCTGGCCGGACTGGCCTACCGCACCCAGCGGGTCCAGCTGAGCAGGGACCGGAGCACCGCCTGGTTCCCGATGGTCGACGGCATCGAACGGGTGGGCGTCATGCAGGCCTCCGTGTCCGGCCCGGCCGCCGACCGGATGGAGGCGGGCCGGGCGCTTGCGAGCCTGGCGACGCTGCTGGTGGTGTCCCAGTCCTCCCACAACGACCTCCTCGTCCGCCATCAGCGGACACGCCCGATGAGCCTCCAGGCCGAACTGCTGTGGGCGTTCCTGCCACCGCGGACCATCGGCACCACCGAGGCCACTTCCGCGGCGATGCTGGAACCGGCCTACGACATCGGCGGCGACGCCTTCGACCACACCTTCATCGACGGCATCCTGCACGTGACGATGCTCGACGCGATGGGTCACGACCTGGCGTCCGGGGGCGCGAGCGCAGCGGCCATCGCGGCCTGCCGCTTCACGCGCCGTTCCGGCGGCTCCCTCCCCGACATCGCGACCACCATCGACCGCACTCTGGCCCGGTGGGTCCCCGACCGGCTCATGACCGGGGTCGTCGCCGAACTCGACACCCACAACGGCGACTTCTGCTGGACCAACTGCGGCCACCCGCCACCGCTGCTCATCCGCGACGGCCATGTCCTCCCCCGGGCCCTCGAACGGGACGCCGAACTCCCCCTCGGCCTCGGGTTCCACGAGCAGAAGCCTCCCACCCGGCACCACGTCCGCCTCCAGCCCGGCGACCGCGTCCTGATCCACAGCGACGGGGTGACCGAAGCCCGCTCCCCCGACGGCGACCTCTACGGCGAGGACCGGCTGACCGACACCGTGATCCGCTCCCTGGCGTCCGGACAGAACGCACCGGAGGCCCTGCGCCGGCTCGTCCAGAACCTCCTCGCCCACCAGGAACACCGACTGCGCGACGACGCCACCATCCTGCTGGCCGAATGGCACCCGAACGCCTCGGCCACCTCGGACACCCCGCCCGCCGAACGGCCCGCCCGCGCGTGACCCCGGGCCGGGATCAGGACCGGCCGGGTACGTGGATCTCCAGGACGCAGATGTCGTCGCGGTTCCCCGGACGCCGCGCCGCAAGCGTCTTGGCGAGCGTGCCCGTCCGGCCCTCCTGCACGAGTCTCAGAGCCGTGTCGGAGAGCCGGTCGAGCCCGGCCCATATGTCCTCCCGGGGATCCTCCACCAGACCGTCGGTGTAGAAGAGCAGATGGTCCCCGGGCCGCAGCTCGGTCACTTCCTGCCCGTACGTCGAGTCCAGCGCGGCTCCGAGGAGACTGCCGCGGGGCTGCGACAGGTAGGTCGCCGCACCGTCCCGGATCAGCAGCGGCGGAAGGTGGCCCGCCCGCACCCAGGTCAGCCGGCGGTCCCAGGGCCGGTAGCACCCCATGACCATGGTGGCGGTGGCACCGTTGTCGTCCACGGCCGTGTGGAGCAGGAGATTGTTGAGACGGCCGAGGACGTCCGGGAGGGGTGAGCCCGTGATGGCCATCCCCTTCGCGGTGAACCGCAGCTGGGCCATCGTGCCCACCGCCGACAGCCCGTGCCCGGCGACGTCTCCGACCACGAACAGCGCACTCCTGTCCGGGAGTTCGATCGCGGAATACCAGTCGCCCCCGACGTTCAGGCCGCTTTCGGCCGGCACGTAGGCCACCTCGACCCGCAGGCCTGCCAGTTCGAGCGACTGTTCGGCGATCGGCAGGAGGGTGTCCTGGAGCCTGGCAGCCAGCGCACGCTCGGCCTTGAGCATGCCGCGCTGGACGAGGTTGGCTCGTTCGCTCTCCTGCAGGGCCGTTTCGGCGCCCCGCTGCGCCGTCAGGTCCTGGAAGAACCCGTGTACTTCGACCGGGCTGCCGTCCGCGTCCCGCTGCGCCTCGGCGACGATCCGCAGGTGCCGTACTCCGTGGGCGGTGGTGATGCGGAAGGGCTGGTCGATCGCACCACCCTCGCCCAGCAGCCGCTGGACGGCCGCGCCCAGTTCCGGCAGGTCGTCCGCCAGCAGGTGGTCGGGCAGTTCCTCCAGCCGCATGGGTCCCAGGGCCGGGTCACGGTCGAAGACCGTGTAGACCTGGTCGGACCAGGTGATGG
Organism: Streptomyces sp. NRRL S-378; assembly: GCF_000720645.1. Classification (NCBI taxonomy): domain Bacteria; kingdom Bacillati; phylum Actinomycetota; class Actinomycetes; order Kitasatosporales; family Streptomycetaceae; genus Streptomyces; species Streptomyces sp. NRRL S-378. Next base: position 64,522 of record NZ_JOBX01000014.1, on the reverse strand, counting down.
TGTCCGTCGTGAGGTTCCAGGCGGCCCAGCCGAGGTTGCCCAGCCGCTGCATGTCGTCCAGCCTGCGGGCCTCGCGATCGCTGGTGTCGTGGCGGATCCACGTCACGATCAGGCGGCCCCCCAGCCTCGAAGCCCGGACCGAGTAGACGGACTGCTGCGGAACTCCGGCGGCCACCTCCTCGTAGGTGAAGGGCTCCCCCTCGTAGACCGTCCCCGTCATCAGCGTGTCGAGGTATCCCTCCCACACATCGCTACCCGCGACCGTCGGGTACGTCTCGAGGATCTTCCGGCCGATCAGCGCCCTGCCGCGCCGCCCGGCCACGTCCAGCGCCTCCGGCGCCGCCGCGTCGATCCGGTAGTCCTCCACCTGCCCCGTCGGGGAACGGAGGGGGGTCAGCAGGACCGCCGGCCCGGGCAGTGCGTCGAACATCGCCTGGACGGCGCCGACGTCCTGCCCGAGGGGATCGGTCCCGTCGGGTCCCCGGCCCTCGCGCAGACGGCCTCCGCACAGCCTGACGGCCCGCCGGAGGAGGGTCCGGGTCCGGGCGTCGAAGGGTCCCGGGCGGGTGCGGAAGAATCCGATGACCGCCGTGACCGGCCGGGTTGCGGGTACGGGAAGCCAGGCGCGGGAGGGCCACCGCTCGGGCGGCTCGCCGATCAGCAGATACCGGGCCGAGTCCCGCGCCAGGTCTTCGAGCCACACCGCCTGCTCGGACTCGATGGCCTCCAGTGCCGCGACACCGCTGAGCGGGGGGATGTGGCTCCACTGCTCGGCCGTGGCGTCGTCCACGCCCGCGTGCCCGGTCAGCTCCAGGCTGCCGGCCGTGGCCACGGTGTAGATCATCACGGCGGCCACGTCCTCCGGGTCGCCCAGCACGGTCTGCAACAGGCCGGCGATCTCGTCGGCGGTACGGGTGCTGGGGGCCGCCAGGCCTTCGGCCAGCCGGGCGAGGAGCGCCCGGTGGTCGACGGGTCGGCCGTCGTCGGCGAGGACGTAGCGGCTGGTGTCGAAGGGCGTGTGCCCGGGCACACGCACGGCGGCCGGAACGGTCCGGATCCCGGCCTGGGGCCGCGGCTCCGCCGGCTCCGCACCTGCCTGCCCCTGGGTGATCCAGCACTCCTCCAGCAGGGACCGCCGGTGCCGCGCAGCGCGATCGAGCAACAGTTCGTAGGCGGCCTCCGGCGTCACGTCCGCCCGGGCCATCAGAATGCCCTTGGCGCGCTCCAGGACAGCCGTCATCGAGGCCAGGGCCTCGAGGTCCACGACCTCGGCACGCAGCCTGGACACGACCCTGGCCAGAGCCAGCATCTCGGGGCTCGCACCGCTGCCGGCAGCGGGTAGCACGGAGTCGCCCTCCATAGGTCGAGCATGCCACGCCCCCCGCCCGTTGTATCCGGCGGGTGCATCCCGTTCGCAGCTCCGCGGAAAGCCGCCGTGCACCTCTGCGGTTCGTGGCGGTGCTGACCCCGTGCGCCAGCACCGGCCCCCACGACGATGCGGCCGATGCGGGTTGACGGCCGGCACGGACGCGCGCCGGTGGACGCGGTCCTCGTGCCGACGACCGGAAGGTCCTGGCCGGGCCTGTCCGCGAGCCGGGCGTACGCGGCGGTGCGACGGGCAGGCGACGGGTGGGCCGCCCCCGTGCGCGTACGGGAACCCCGGTGCGGCCCCGCCTCGTCGGCAGGAGGGTGGCAGATGGCTTACGGCATCGTGTGGGACGAGGCGGCCGTGTACGGGGCGGCCCGGCACCTCGCCGACGACCCGGCCGGCCTTCGACAGCTGCTGTACGCCGTCGGGCTCCTGTCCGGCGAGCCGCGCCCGCGGGGTGCCGCTGTCCACGGCCCGGGGCTGTGCCGGATCCACGTCGGCCGCTACCGGGTGCTCTACGCCATCACCCGCGATCCGGGTGCCGTCGTCATTCTGCATGTCGGCCGCCTCGGATAGTGCGGACGATCTCGGTCGCCCATGGCCCTGCCTGCCTGTCGTTGCGGGGCGGGCTCCCTTACCGTCGAAGTGAGCGCTGCGCGACCGGCGTGCCGCCCCACCGGGCGACCTGCATGCACGCGGCTCGGAGAGTCACCTGTTCAGCCCACTGGGAGATGCGCCGTGAAGATGCTGATCAACAGTCCTCAGACCGTGGTCGCCGATGCCCTGCGCGGGCTGGCCGCCGCCCATCCGGACCTCGAGGTGGACGTGGAGGCCCGGGTCGTCGTACGCAAGGGCGCCCGCGAGGGCGGGCGGGTCGGCCTGGTGTCCGGCGGCGGTTCCGGGCACGAGCCGTTGCACGCGGGCTTCGTGGGACCCGGAATGCTGTCGGCCGCCTGCCCCGGCGAGGTGTTCACCTCTCCCGTGCCCGACCAGGTCCTGCGGGCGGCCAAGGCCGTGGACTCCGGCCAGGGGGTGCTGTTCATCGTCAAGAACTACACCGGGGACGTACTGAACTTCGACATGGCCGCCGAACTCGCCGAGGAGGACGGCGTCCGCGTCCAGCGCGTGCTGGTGGACGACGACGTGGCCGTCACCGACAGCCTGTACACCGCCGGCCGGCGCGGCACCGGAGCCACCCTCTTCGTCGAGAAGATCGCCGGGGCCGCCGCCGAGGAAGGCGCTCCGCTGGAGCAGGTCGCGGCGGTGGCCGAGCGCGTGAACAAGGCCTCCCGCAGCTTCGGCGTGGCCCTGAGCGCCTGCACCACGCCCGCCAAGGGCAGCCCCACCTTCGACCTGCCCGACGGCGAGCTGGAACTCGGCATCGGGATCCACGGCGAGCCCGGCCGCGAGCGCCGCCCGATGATGACGGCGCACGAGATCGCGGAGTTCGCGGTGGGCGCCGTACTGGACGACCTGGCGAGCGTCGCTCCGGCCGACGGGCCGGTTCTGGCCCTGGTGAACGGGATGGGTGCGACGCCGCTGCTGGAGCTGTACGGATTCCACGCAGCGGTGGCCCAGGTGCTCGCGGACCGCGGGGTACCGGTGGCGCGGAGCCTGGTGGGCAACTACGTCACCTCGCTGGACATGGCGGGGTGCTCGGTGACCCTCTGCCGGGCCGACGAGGAGTTCCTGCGGCTGTGGGACGCGCCGGTGCAGACCCCGGCACTGCGCTGGGGCCGCTGACCGGAGGTACCGTCCTGCTCCCCCTGGGCCGGTCGTGAAGCCCCGCCCGCCCCGCGGCGGCCGGCGCTGCGTACGGACACGGCCTCAGGAGGTGGGGTGGGCCCCGACGGCCTGCCGGTAGGCGACGTGGCCGCCGAGTGCCCCGGTGATGCCCACCGCCACCAGACCGGCCCACCCCCACAGCCGGCCCTTCGCGGGGCGGCCGCCGAGACGCGCCCCCAGGGAGACCGCGTAGCAGCTGACGGCCGCCGCGTTGGCGACGGCGTGGACGAGGCCCACCCTGGCCTGTTCGGGCGGCAGGTCGGCCCAGTCCGCCCAGCCGGCGACGGCGGCCGGGGCCACCCCCGCGAGGCCGACGGCCGTCAGGGTGGTGGCCGCACGTCGCTCGCCGGGTACGACATCCAGTACCGCGGCGGAGAGCCAGCACCCGATGGGCACCTGCACGAGGACGGGATGGAGGGGATGGCCCAGTGGCCGTCCCCTCAGCACGTCCCGCACGTCACCCAGCGGGAGGGACCGGATCCGCCGCTGGAGGACGCGGATCGCCGGGTCGGCCAGGGTGCTCCGTTCCAGGCGGTCCAGGGCCGTCAGCCACCATCCGGAAGCGGCGTTCAGGGCGGGGACGACGGTCGTGGGGTCGAGGGCTTTGGTGTTCATGCAGGGCGCCTACCCGCCATCGGGCCGTGCCCCACGTCGCTGTCGGCCGAATGGGAGGAGCGGTACCCCTGTACGTGTACGCGATCCCCTGGTCCGCAGCGCCGTCAGGCCGGCAGGTCGAGGTCTGCCCAGACGGTCTTGCCGCGACCGCTGGGACGGCTTCCCCAATGGTGGGCCAGGTGGTCGACGAGGAACAGGCCGTGACCGCCGACGGAGTCCGGCCGGTGCTCACGGAGCCGGGGCCGGTCGGGGCTCGGGTCCGTGACGGCGATCTGCAGCACACCGTGATGGTGCGCGAGAGTCATGCTCCGCACCCCGCCCGCGTGTTCGACGGCGTTGGAGAGCAGTTCCGCTGCGACCAGCACGGCGTCTTCGCCGTGGCCGGTCAGGCCGGTCAGGTCCCAGTCGGTCAGAGCCCGGCGCACCCACGAAATGCCGGCACTGCATGCCGCCGCACCCGCTGTCGCGTGGAGGTCGAGCTCGCGGTGATGTGCTGCGGACGACGGTGGATCCATGGCCAGTCCCTGGGAGCCGATGGCTTGTGGTACACCGCGCCTGCCCCCCGGCCGACCGGCTACACGACGGCGGCGCAGCCCGTTTACCCCGCCCCCTGCCGGACAGACGCCCGGCAGGGACGGGCTCACCTGCCCGGAGTCCCACACGGCAGAGAGGCGGTCGGGCATGACGAGGCATCCGGTGGTCGTCTACCCTCCCACCGCCAGCGGCGGTCGCCGCGTGCGCATCGACGCGAGCATCTCCGGCACCGCCTACAGCGACCGCGACCTGATCGAGTTCCTTCGCCGCGCCGGCGCCCAGGAACCCGAGGCGCTGTCCGAATCGGCCCTCATCGAGTGGCGCGGCGGCCGTCCCCACGACTACGGCGCACGCGGGTAGCCCGCGCCACTGCACGCAGGGGTGGCCGTCCCCCGGGTCACGGCCGACCCGGCGACCGTCGGGGTGGCCGCCGTGTCACGGGGCCTCCCCGGACCGGCCGGGGCGGATGTTCGTGACCGGCAGGCCGTACTCGGCGTGCAGGCGCTCGGCCACCAGCGAGCGGTGGCACGCCTGCGGATTCCCCTCGACGCAGAACAGCGCGGTCACCGAGCCGCTCGGGAGCTCGGTGACGAGCGTGCCGAGGTCGAACGGGTCGAGGATCTCCCCGGTGTAGCGTTCGATGTATTCCGGCGCGAGTGCGATGCGGGTGCGCTTGCCCACGCCCTGGCGGTCGTCCTCGCGGTACTGCAGCTGACGCAATTCGGTCGTGGGCGCCAGCCCCTTCACGTGCCGGTAGCCGATGCCCGCCGCGGCGAGGGCACGCTGCAGCCGTGCCGCGTTCGCCCAGGAGTATGCGGCGCCCCGAACGCCCCGTCGCTGGCGGAGATCGAGCAGCAGAGCCACTCCCCCGCACGCGAGCCCGTCGAGGAAGGCCCCGGCCGTGAATCCGTAGACGCCGATCGTCGCGATGCGTCTCATCGCAGTGTCCCCTCGGCTCGTCAGGCACTTCCCTCGTTCACAGCATCGCCCCCGAGGTCGTGAACGTCGCTTCCGCTCCGTGTCAGCCCCGCGGTGACGGGGGTAGGCGCGTGAGGATGGAACCGGCCGGTACCTCACCGTCCGGCGCAGAGACCCGTACGCACACGGAAAGGGCGAGACATGACCGGTGACGAGCAGCGGAACAGGGTGGCCGGCGAGATGCGGCGGAAGGCCGAGCAACTGGAACTGCAGGCGCAGCGGGCTGCCGAGCCCGCGGAGCGGGAGCGGCTCATGGAGAAGGCCGTGCACCTGCGTGCGAAGTGCGAGGAGATCGGGGGTCCGGAGAGCGCCACCATGGACCCCATGTAGTCGCGGGGCCGGGCCTGCCGCGCCCGGTCAGCCCGCTGATCGTGCCGCGCCGGGGCCGGTGACACGGCCCGCCCGGGGGTGCAGAATCGAGTCTGCGACACCGGGCGGGGGCCCGGGCCGGGGGCGGGGGTACCGATGGGCCGGGCGTGGCGTTGGGGATTGACCCTGCTGGTGGCGGGTGTCGTGCTGTGGTACGCCTCCTACTACACGACGATCCTGGTCTGGGAGCTGCGCAAGCTCCTCGCCTGGTTCGCCCTGCCCCTGCTGGCCGTGGCGTGTTGTGTCGCGGCCGGGCTGCTGGCGCGGTGGCTCCGACGGCGCGCGGGGCACACCGGCGCCGGGAACGCGGCCGTCGTCCTGGCGTGGTTGGGCACCGTCTCCGCCGTGGTTCTGGGCGTCGGCTGGCTGGTGTACGGGGCGTACCTCCAGGACCGCGCGTACATGGCCACGGCGCAGATCGCGACCGATCCGGTCCCCGCCCTCTCCGCCCGCTCCCCGTACGTGGTCGGCGAGGCGCAGGCCGCTCCGCACCTCGGCGACGTCACCGGCGAGATCGCCGACATCACCTACCTGCCCGACTCCGACCGTTTCGGCACCCTGGTCGAGCGGCGCGGCTGGCTCGCCGGGTACGAGGTGGGCCTGGTCCAGGAGGTCCCGCTGGGCGGCAGTGGCCGGAGCCAGGTGCGCTGCCCCTTCGACCTGGAGAAGGCGGACGCGCGGATCAGTGGCTGGTTCACCCACAACCTCGGCCGCAAGATCTCGAGTGTGAAGCGGTGGGTCCGTTTCGACGCCGACGACGCCTACGTGACCTGCTCCGACGGCACGCCGGTCGTGGTCGTTCCCCTCAAGCGCCAGACCGGGCTCTTCGTCGTGACGGAACGTCCCGCCGGCGTGGCGCTCTACGACGGCAGGACCGGGAAGGTGACGGTGACCACCGACACGACCGCGGTCCCCGGCCCGTCCTACCCGCTGAGCCTCGCCGCCCGCCAGCGCGAGGGAACGGCGGCGGTGGGCGGCTTCAGCGACTGGTGGTTCGAGCGCAGCGGCTGGGACGCCTCCGAGGACGGCGCCAACGAGGGGAACGAGTCCGAGTTCACCCTGCGGTACGGCGACACGTCCGTGGGCGGGGCCGGCAGTGCCTACGTCACCCCGCTCACGCCCCAGGGTGAGGCCAGCTCGGTGGTGGCCGTCTCGACGGTGCCCACCCGGCACAAGGGCGGCGGTCTCGCACCGATGACCGTCCACCGCCTCGATCCCGCCTGGTCGTCGCCGAAAGCGCTCGTGGCACTCATCAAGGCCGAATACCGGGACGTCTGTTGCTACAACGACGATCAGGTGTTCGAGGTCGTCCCCACCGGCGGGAGCACGTGGACGGCCACCGTCGGCAGCGAGCAGAACATCCGCTTCCGCGTGGAGGGCAGAGGACCGGTCGACGGACGCGAGGCCACCTGCCTCAAGGCCGCCGACGGTGCGCTCATCCGGTGCGCGTACGCGGCGCCCGGATCGCCCGAGGAGCAGGAACTCAAGCGCAGGGAGCAGCAGAAGCAGCAGGAGGAAGCAGCGAAGGGCTCGGGAGGGGCGGCGGGCGATCTCACGGGCCTGAGTGACGATCAACTGGCCGAACTGCAGCGCCGCTTGGGCGACGAGTTCCTCCGCCGCCTCAAGAGCGGCTGAGACGCCCGCTGCGGAACGCACGGTCGGGCGCGAGCAGGGCCACGGCCTCCCCTGCGCCGTCAGGTGCCCGCCCGGCCGCGCCCGCCCCCGGCAGGTTCCGGGCACCGGCGCCGACCCGCGCGGAGCGGGCGGGCAGGTGCTGCGCACGGGCGGCGTTTCCGGCCGCCTCGTCCGGGCAGGCGCCGACCGTCTCCGGAAAACCGGCGACCGGCCGCGAGGCACGACGGGAGAACCGCCGGGTAAGGAAAGATCATGAAAGCGGCAGTGTACGAAGGACCCCGCACGGTGACGGTCAAGGACGTTCCCGATGCGCGGATCGAGCATCCCTGCGACATCCTGGTCCGGATCACGACCACCAACATCTGCGGTTCCGATCTGCACATGTACGAAGGCAGGACATCCTTCGAGACCGGCCGGTCCATGGGCCACGAGAACCTCGGCGAGGTCGTCGAAGTGGGCAACGCCGTCAGCAAGGTCCAGGTGGGTGACTGGGTGGTCCTGCCGTTCAACATCGCCTGCGGCTTCTGCAAGCAGTGCGAGCAGGGCCTGACGAACTACTGCCTGACCATGCAGCCCAAGGCCGACATGGCCGGCGCCGCATACGGTTTCGCCGAGATGGGCCCCTACCAGGGCGGCCAGGCCGAGCTGCTGCGCGTTCCGTACGGCGACTTCAACGCCCTGCGCCTGGGTGAGGACGCCGCCGAGCGCCAGCTGGATTACGTGATGCTGGCCGACATCTTCCCCACCGGCTACCACGCCACGGAGATGGCCCAGGTGAAGCCCGGGGACCAGACGATCGTCTACGGCGCCGGGCCGGTCGGCCTCATGGCCGCCTACTCGGCGATCCTGAGGGGAGCGGGCCGGGTGTGGGTCGCCGACCACCAGCCCGACCGGTTGCGGCTGGCGGAGCAGATCGGCGCCATTGCCGTGAACACCGCCGAGCAGGACCCGGGAGAGGTCGTCAAGGAGGCCACCTTGGGGCTGGGTGCCGACAACGGATGCGAGTGCGTCGGCTACCAGGCCCATGACCCGCAGGGCGAGGAGGACGCGAGCCTGACCATGAACGGACTGATCGACGCCGTGCGGTTCACCGGCAGCCTCGGGGTCGTCGGTGTGTTCCTCCCCGAGGACCCGGGAGCGGCCGAGGCCCAAGGGCAGCTGGAAGCCCAGGGCAAGATCCCGATCGACTTCGGCATGCTGTGGTTCAAGGGACAGCACATCGGTACCGGCCAGGCACCGGTCAAGCGGTACAACCGAGCCCTGCGCGACCTCATCGCCGGCGGGAAGGCCGAGCCCGGTTTCCTCGTGTCCCACGAACTCGGCCTCGACGAAGCACCGGCGGCCTACGAGCACTTCGACAACCGCGACGACGGCTGGACCAAGGTCGTCCTGCACCCCGACGGCCGTGACGGATCGGGTGAGCGGCGCCCTTCGCACATGACGGTGCAGGAGCTGCGCCATCAGGCCTCCGAGCGGGGGATAGAGGGCCGTTCCCACATGAACAAGCAGCAGCTCGAAGCAGCCCTGGGACGGTGATCCGATGACCTCCTCCCCTCCTGAGCCCGGCGCCCGTCTCACCGATCCGGTGGGTCTGCACCCGCGCCCGCCGTTTCCCGAGCAGGACCAGGACCATCCCGGCACCACGGAGGCCATGGATCCACGTCCCGATCACGGCGAGCACAGCTACCGCGGCCACGACCTGCTGCCGGACCGCAAGGCGCTCGTCACCGGCGGAGACTCGGGGATAGGTCGGGCCGTCTGCCTGGCCTTCGCCCGGGAGGGGGCCGACGTCGTCTTCACCCACCTCCCCGAGGAGGAGACGGAGGCCGCGGAGACGGCGCGCCTGGTCCGGGAGGCCGGCCGTACGGCGGTGCCCGTCGCCTGCGACATACGGGACGAAGAGCAGTGCACGGCTCTCGTCGAGCGGGCGGTGGCCGAGCTGGGCGGCATCGATCTCCTCGTCAACAACGCCGCCTACCAGATGGCGCAGCCCGACGGGATCGAGGCGATCACCACCGCGCAGTTCGACCGGGTGATGAAGACCAACCTGTACGGAATGTTCTGGCTCACCAAGGCAGCACTCGCCCACATGCCGCGCGGGGGCTCGGTCCTCAACACGGCCTCCGTCCAGGGCTACCAACCCAGCCCGCACCTGCTCGACTACGCGATGACCAAGTCGGCGATCATCTCCTTCACCCACGGCCTGGCGCAGATGCTCGCCGAGCGGGGCATCCGCGTCAACGCGGTCGCCCCCGGCCCGGTCTGGACGCCCCTCATCCCGGCGACGATGCCCGATGCGACGACGTTCGGCCAGCAGTCGCCGCTGGGCCGCCCCGCGCAGCCCGCGGAGATGGCGACCGCTTTCGTCTTCCTCGCCTCGGACCAGGCCTCTTACATCACCGGCGAGATCGTCAACGCGACCGGCGGAACACCCCTGCCCTGACGGTGCCGGTCCGAGCGTGCCGTGCAGCGGGAAGGGGGCAGCCCGCTCAGGGAGCGGGCGAGCGGGCGCCGGTGGCCGAGGTCATCGGTGGCCGGGGGTGCGGGGGAGGTCGAGAAGAGCGTTGGAGACCACCTCGGTGGGCGCGGGGTGGATCCACAGCGGGGTCCGCGCGAGGTCGCCGGCCGTGATGCCACAGCTCATGGCGATGACCAGGGGCTGGATCAGGCTCGCCGCCTGCGGGCCCAGGATGTGGGCGCCCAGCAGCAGTCCCGTGCGGCGGTCCGCGAGCACCTTGCAGAAGCCCGGGCCGTCCTCCAGGGCCCAGCCGTAGGCGGTGTCTGCGAAGCGGCGCACGCTGACGGCGTAGTCGAGCCCCTCCTTGCGGCACTGCTGCTCGGTCCGCCCGACCTGCGCGATCTGGGGGCGGGTGAACACGGCGGCGGGGACCGCCTCGTGAGAGGTGCGGACCGGGTCGCCCGGGTGCAGCAGGTTGTGCGCCACCACCTCGGCCTCCCGGTTCGCCACGTGTTTGAGCGGAAAGGGGGTGCACACGTCGCCGAGGGCGAACACCCCCGGGGCGCCGGTCCGCTGAAAGGCGTCGACGGCCACCCGCCCGTCGTCGTGGAGCGGGATCCCCGCCCGGCCGGCGTCGATCCGATCGCTGTTCGGTGTGCGCCCCACGGCCACGAGCAGCGTGTCCGCCTCGACGGTCGTGCCGTCGTCCAGGATCAGGCGCAGCCGTCCCGGCTCCCCCTCGACGCGGGTCAGTGCGGTGCCCGTCCGCAGGTCGTAGCGGTCGGCGGCGATGGCGGTGTAGGCGGCGGCGATCGTCTCGTCCTGAGCGGAGAGGAGGGTGTCCTCCTGCTCGATGACCGTGATGCGGCTGCCCGCCGCGTGGAAGACGTGCGCCAGCTCGGCCGCGACGTAGCCGCCGCCGAGTACCGCGAGGTGCCGCGGCGGCCGGTCCAGGCGCATGACGCTGTCGGACGTCTCGTACGGCAGTCCGGAATCCCGCACCGGCGCGGGCACGTCCGGGCGGCCGCCGACGGCGATCACGACCTGCTCGCCGCGGACGGTGACGGCGTCCGCGCCGTCACCCACCACCAGTGTCCGGTCCCCGGTGAAACGGGCAGGCCCTTTGAGGACGTCGACATTCGGGGCCTCCCGCCGTCCGCGCTCCCCCTCCGCGGCCTCCCGGTCCAGACGTCCGAAGACCCGTGCCCGCACTGCGGGCCAGTCGACCCCGCCCAGCGCCGCCTGCACGCCGAACCGGCCGGCGTCGCGGATCCCGTCGGTGAGGTCCGCGACGTGTACGAGCATCTTGCTCGGGATGCACCCGCGGTTGAGGCAGGTTCCGCCGAAGGCGGCCTCTTCGACGAGGGCCACCTCCAGGTGCGAGAAGCGTTCGTCCACGATGATGTTGCCGGATCCGGCCCCGACGATCACGAGGTCATAGGTGCGCATGCGGCGCAACGTACCCCCGGACGACCTCTCCACTCGCGCACGGCACGCGGCGCCGCCCCCGGCCGGCGCCCACCTCTCCGGGACCGGCTCCGTGACGCCTACCGGCCCGTGGGCAGTCGGGGGCCGTGGCCGTGGTGGTGAGAGACGATCAGGACGGCACTGGTCCACGCGATCACCCCGCTCCAGGCCAGGAACTCCGACCCGGCGAAGCTCCCTGCCAGGAGCATGACGAGGGCGGCCAGTAGCAGCAGGGACATGCCGAGCCGCCGCCGGGCTCCACGCCATCTGCCCCGGTCGGACTGCGCCGGGGCGCCGCCGCCGTTCAGGTCGGCCAGCAACTGGTCCCAGGCCGCCGTCTCCTGCGGTGTCAGTTCGTTCCCGGTCACTCCCCCGCCTCCCCTGCCCACGGTCCTGGAGGCGCACTTGCCCGGCAACGGCCGGACCATGTACTCCGCCGACCGTCCCACCCGGGTCACCCCGGCCAGTGCACCCGGCCGAGGTGGATCAGACGGAGCTGGCCGAGAGCGGTACGGGTGGCGGCCGCCCAGTCATCCCCCCGCATCGAGGCGGCGAGGAACGCCGAGGCCGTCATGAACATGTGGTCCACCAGGAGTCTCGACAGCATCGTCACGTCCTGCCGGGGCCACCCCGCACTGAGGGGATCCGCTCGGAGGACCGCCTCTATCTCCTCGGCGAACACGTCCAGTTGCCCCGCGATGGCCTCCCGCACCGCCGCCACCCCGCCATGGCGTTCGCGGACCAGGAAGCGGACGTGCGCCGGCCGCGAACGCACCAGCTCGGCCACCAGATGCACCGCGGCCTCTCCGCGCCGCTCGGGGTCACCGGTCGTGGCGAGGACGTCCCGCACCGTCACGTGCAGACTGGCCAGCGCCTCCTCGACCAGCGCCGTCCCCAGCTCGTCCATGTCCCGGAAGTGCCGGTAGAAGGCGGTGGGGGCGACACCCGCGGCCCGGGTCACCTCTCGGAGCCCGAGGCTTCCCAGACTGCGCTCCTCCAGTAGCGACAGGGCCGCGTCGAGCAGGACACGGCGGGTGCGGCGGCGCTGGGTCTCACGGACCCCGGGGGAAGCACTCATGACGCGCAGTCAACCGCGTCACACTCGTGCGCCGCCAGCATGACCCGAACTGAACCGGGTAGTCAGTGAACAACTGTTACCCATTTGGAAGGATATCCCATGCTCTTCCTCGTAGCCGCCTTACTGGTGCTCGGCGTCCTGCTGGGCGCCGTGGCCCACCTGCCGGTGCCCGTCTCGGCGGCCGCCGGTCTCGCCATCGCCCTGTGGCTCAGCCTCTTCGCCGCCCGTGAACGACTGTCGGGCCGGCAGCGGGCCACCCGCCCCCACCACGACCGCGGAGGCCTGCGATGAGCCCGCACACCGAACCCCACAACCGTGTCCGTGCCCGCACCCGGGTCCGTACCTCCACCCGCGACGCCGACGCGATGGCCGTTACCGCGTTCGTCCTGGGCCTGGTGGGTCTGCTCGTGATGAACCTGGTGCTCGGCCCCGTCGCCGTGGTCCTCGGCGCGCTCGCCCTCCACCGCCGCACCACCCGGCCGGGCCGCGCCCAACTGGCCATCGCCCTGGGGCTGACCGACGTACTCGTCCTCGCCTGCCTCGTCGCCGCGGACGGCACCTGGTCCTGGAGCCTGACCTGAACCTTCCCCATGGGTACCCGGGATGCAGAAACGGACCGGCGCCGGCCCCGGTGGCTCGGGGGTCGGCGCCGGTCGTCGGTCCGGGACGGCTCAACCGGGCCAGGTACCGATGATGCGCCCGGTGGCTGCTCCTGCCGGGTCGACGGCCGCCTTGACCACGGCGAAGACCGCCCCTTGCAGGGCTGCGGCGACCAGGCCTTCCGGCCGGGTCCAGGGCTCGTCGGCGGCGTCGGGTGCGTCGTCGTCGTAACGGATCATCTTCCCCTTTCCTGCCTCCGACGTGCCTCAGCCCGGGCGTCGGCGGTCCTCGTCGCTCCACTTACGGGTGTCGCGGGGCTGGACGTAGGGCTCCTCGTCCTCGGGGTGGCCGCCGGCTATGGCGCGCTGGCGGGCCATCTCGGCGTCGAACTCCAGGCCGAGGAGGATGGCCAGGTTGGTGATCCACAGCCAGATCAGGAAGACGATCACTCCGGCGAGCGTGCCGTACGTCTTGTTGTACGAGCCGAAGTTCGCCACGTAGAACGCGAAGCCCGCCGACGCAATCATCCAGATCACCAGGGCCAGGAAACTCCCGGGCGTGACCCACTTGAATCCGCGGCCCTTGGCGTTCGGTGCCGCCCAGTACAGGATCGCGATCATGATCGTGACGAGCAGCACCAGGACCGGCCACTTCGCGATCGACCACACCGTCACCGCCGTGTCACCGAGCCCGAGGGCGGCACCCGCCTGCCGGGCCAGAGCGCCGGTGAACACCACGATCAGGGCGCTGACCACAGCCAGGATCATGAGCGTGATCGTCAGCGCCAGGCGCAGCGGCAGGACCTTCCACACCGGCCGGCCCTCGGGCATGTCGTAGACGGCGTTCGAAGTGCGGATGAAGGCGGCGACGTACCCGGAGGCCGACCAGATCGCCACGGCCAGGCCGATGACCGCCACGAGTGATCCGATGCCGGCGTTGCCCTGGAGCTGCCGGACCGCATTGGTGATCACATCGCGGGCGGAGCCGGGTGTCAGCTTCTGCAGGTTTTCCAGGACCTGCGCGGTGGCCGATTCTCCGGCGATACCGAGCAGGGAGACGAGTACGAGCAGCGCCGGGAAGAGGGCCAGCACACCGTAGTAGGTGAGCGCCGCGGCCCGGTCGGCGAGCTCGTCGTCCTTGAACTCCTTCAGCGTGCCGCGCAGCACCGCCTTCCACGATCGCTTCGGCATCTGCGAAAGCCGGTCCGGAGCCCGCTCCTCGACCTGCTCATCGGGGCCCGCGTCGCCGGATCCGGCCCTGGTGGGCCCGCGGGCGTCGTGCTGGGGGTTCGGTGTCCGTGTCCGTTTCATACTCGGCCCCTTTCCTCTCACGGAGGTCTCATGCACCGCCGCCGAGAGCCGGGCCGGGGCCGCCCCCCGCGCGGGTTTATCCCGGCGGCGGGCCGGACAGACGCCCACCAGGAGCCGTCCCGCACCGGCACGCTCCCGTACCGAGGTGAGTCCCCGTGAAAGGTCCCATCCGCCTGTCGGAAGCCCTGCTCGCCGCTCTGCAGCACCTGCGGGAAAGGCGGGAGATCAACACGGTGACCCTGCGCTACTCGGATGCTCCGGCCGTGCTGGTTCCGGAGGCCGAGGCCAACTTGACCCATGAGGAGCTGGTGCAGGCGCTGCCGGTGGACGAGCCGCGGCTGGTCCTGCACGAGCTGGCCTTCGCCAGTCCGGAGGGCACGAGGAAGCACGCACAGCTGCTGATCTTCTGGATGCCGCCTGCCGCCGGGGAGCAGGAGGACGCCTACACTGCCGGGTTCACGGCCCTGAAGGAGCACCTCCCCGACGTGCACGTCCACCTCACCGCGAGGCGGGCGAACCAGCTCGAATACCGAAGGCTGGTCGCCCTGGCCGGGTAGGCCGCTCCTCCCGGCGGCCGCGGTGTCTTCCCCGGCCGGCCCCGCGCGCCGGGCCGGATCAGGGGGCCCGGTCTCCCGCCCAGGCGGCGGCCTTCCTCAGTACGGCGGTGCGCCCGCGATCCGGTACCGTCCACAAGGTCTGCCCGCGCAGGCCCCAGGGTTCGAGCAGGGCGTTCGCGGCCTGGAAGCCGGTCGTGGCCGCCCGTTCCATCAGCGCGACCGGAAGGTCGCTCCGCACGAAATCCCCGGCGACCACCAGCCGGGGATCGGAGGTGCGGACGGTGGGACGGCCGGTGTAGCCGCCCACCGGGAACAGCGGGCAGTCCTCCCGCCACTCGTGGCGGACGTCGACGAGCCCCGCGGCGCGGGTCTCCGGGTACACGTGGTGGAGCTGCTGCCGGAGTTGCTGCTCCAGGGCGGTGCGCGGGGCGCGCGGGTCGACGGCGTAGGCGTGGAGTTCCACGACGGCCCCGCCGGTGCGTGCCGCCCAGTGGGCGGCTTCGTCCTCCCACCGGTTCAGCACGCTGATGTTGTCGAGGCCGCCGAAGCCGCTGGTGCCCAGGAATCCGGGCCGGTCGGGTGCGACGGGCCGGTCGAGCCAGAGCCGGGTCACGAGGAAGGGCGGGGCCGGGCGCAGCCCGGCCACGCGTTCGCGCCAGGGGCCGTCGCCCAGCCGCTCCGAGCGGGCGACCAGGGACCGCAGGCCGGCGGCGTCGAGGGCGAGGACCACGGCGTCGTAATGGCGTTCTTCACCGCCCCCGGCCACCTCGAACCCGTCGGCGCGTGCGGGTACCACGTGCTCCACGGGGCACCCGGTGCGGACGTCGGCGTCATGGCGTTCCAGGTAGGCGGCCAGGGGCTCCCACAGCGCCACCGGGTAGGGCGAGCGGGGCACGTCGAACAGCAGGCCTTCGGCGGAGCCCAGGAAGTAGATGTGGAACATGAGGGCCATCTCGGCCGCGGACAGCTGCCGCGGGTCGGCGAAGAAGCTCCGGGAGAAGACCTCGAAGGCCAGGTGGCGGGCCTGTTCGGGGAAGCCGACGGCCTCCAGGAAGTCGTGGGCGCTGGTGTCGTCGAGCCGGTGGTACACGTCGGGCACGCGGACGTCGAGGAGGGGCAGGGCCGGGACCGGGTTCATGGCGCGCAGGTCCCGCAGTCGGAACGACGGGCTCAGCGCCACGAAGCCCAGCGCGCTCCACGGCGGGGTGCGCGGCACGTGGCGGAAGCTGTCGCGCAGGCCGTCCGCGTGCACCAGTGGATAGTCGGGCAGCGGGGTGAGGTTGGCCAGGGCGGGGTCGGTTCGTCGAAGCAGGCCCCGCAGGTTGTAGTACTGCCGGAAGAAGGCGTGGAAGCCGCGGCTCATCGTCACGGTGCTGCCGTCGCGCAAGCGGGTCGGCCAGCCGCCCACCCGCCCGCCGAGGTAGGTCTCGCGCTCGTACAGCGTCACCTTCACGCCCCGTTCGGCCAGTGCCGTGGCGGCGGAGAGGCCGGCGATCCCGCCGCCGATGACGGCTGCCGTGGGGCGGTCCTGTCCGGGGCGGGCTCCCTGGCGGGCGGGCAGGATGCGTGCCCGCCGGTCCCTGCCACGGCGCGCGGCGGTCCGCGGTGCGGGGGCGGTCATGGCCGGCCGCCCTCGGGGCGGGCGGCCACGAAGGTGTGGGTGATGCCCGTCTGCCAGCCCGGCAGCGGTAGGGCGCGGACCCCGTCGAAGCCTGCTTCGCGGACACGGGCGGCGAACCGGTCGACGGAGTCGAAGTGGACGACGCTGCGCCACAGGTGGCGGTACAGGGGTCCGTCCCCCAGCAGGGTGGCTGCGGGCTGGACGATACCGCGGCACACCAGCGTCCACACGGCCCGGTCGGCGCGGCGGCCACTGAGGCTGTATTCGTGCACGGCGAGCCGGCCGCCCGGTCGCAGCACGCCGCGTACCGTGCCGAGGACGGCCCCGGGATCGGTGAGGTTGCGGAAGAGGTAGGCGGCGAACACCGCGTCGAACGGTCCGCCGACGCCCGCGTCCGCCAGGTGCTCGGCCGGGGCGTGGACGAAGCGCACCCCGTCCGCCCACGGTTTGCCGGCGGCCTTCGCCAGCATGCCGGCCGAGGCGTCGACGGCCGTGATGTCGGCGGCCGGGAGGACGGACCGGATCGCGGCCGTCGAGGCTCCGGTGCCGCAGCCGAGGTCCAGGACGCGCACGCCCTTCCCCGGTGCGGGCAGGCCGAGTCGGCGCACCGAACGGCGCAGATGCGCGTGGTAGCCGGGGTTCGCGGCGACGAGCGCGTCATAGGTGCGGGAGGCGTGGTCGAACGCGGCGGCGAGGTCCTCGTCGCGCAGCAGGGTCATCCGGTCTCCTGGGGCTGGTGGTGGCGGTGGGGTTCAGCGGGCGGGCCGGCGCGGCAGCCGGGGCAGCTCGACGGCGGTGCGCAGCATGGGGCCGACCGGGGCGTGTCTGCCGACCGCCACGTCCTCGCACAGGTTCGTGCGCCCGTCGAGGAAGCGGAGCAGCCGGGCCGGCGGGACCCGGGCGAAGAGCCGGCAGAACAGGTCGGGGCCGTCGACCCGGCCGCTGTCCAGGGCGCGCAGGAGTACCGCGTCCATGGCGCGGGCCCGTACGGAATGCGCGGCGGGCGGCACCGGTTCGCGGCCCTGCCGCAGCGCGGCCGCGACCGCCCGGGTCTGGCGCTGGAGTCCGGCGAAGGTGTAACCGGTGGACGGGCGGGTCGCGCCGCCGGCTGCACCGATCCGGAACACCGACGCGCCGACCCGTCGGGGGATGGGGGCGTCCGTCATGGGGATCAGCCCGGTCTCGGTGGCGAGGATCTCCAGGTCGCCGAGGGACAGCACGTCCGCGGTGTAGTGGCGCAGGGCCGCCTCGTAGCCGCTGTCCGTCAGCACGTGCGGGGAGAACTCGGTGTACTCCACGAGGGCTTCGCACGGGCCGGTGGGCAGGACGTAGCCGAAGGAGAGCCCGTCGGCGGGCTGTGGTGTGCGGAAGTCCATCAGTTCGACCGTCGCGCGGTCGAAGGCGGGCCGTGCGGTCCGGACGAACCAGCCGTGGAAATGCTGCAGCAAGGTGGTGCGGGCGGCCGGGAGGCTTCCTGGAGGACGTGAGTCGAACACCCATCGGGCCACGAGTTCGACGCGGCTGCCGCCAGGACGGGTCATCAGGACCCGGGGACCGGCGAGGTCTTCTTCCACGGCCTCCACGGTCGCTTCCAGACGGCGGACGTTGGGACTGCGGGCGAGGTCCTGGCCGACCAGGGTCTCGAAGTCGTCGGAGCGGATCATCTTGTACCGCAGCGGGGTGATGTCCCCTTCGATCGCGGGCCCGGCGGGCGGCCGTACCCGCAGGTGTCGCCACTGCGACCGCACCGCGGCATCGAAGCGGCCGCGGCCGGACTCCCAGAAGCACCAGGTGCGCGGGGCGGGACGCAGCGGGCCCGGCGGCGCGTCGATGAGGATCACGGCCGGGGCGGTCGCCCCGGGGGCCCGACCGCTCAGCCGGTGGGCCAGGGACAGTCCGGCGGCGCCCGCCCCGATGACCGCCACGTCAGCTCTCAGCACGGCTGTCGCCTCCATCCCCGGGTCCGAGTGCATACGCAGGCTTTCCGGCCCGGGGGCGGAATCGGATGCGGTCCCCTGCCCGGGTCACCTGGTCGGGTGCGTCCGCACGACGGCATTCCCGCGCGTTCGGGTATCCGCTTCGGACCGCATCCGTATCACGGGAAAGGACCGAAGACACATCTGCCGAGCGATCGACACCCCGACGAGAGGAACCGGCATGCGCCGTACCCGGGCCAAGGACCACTCCGCGGCCGCACCGCCGCCCGTCCCCCGCCTGGCGGCCCCGGCGGGGTCCGCACCGCGGCGTCGACCGGCCGGCCGGATGGTGGCCGACGCCGGGCCCGGCGCGGCGGACACGGCCGGTCTCACCCGCCCGGTCGATGCCGGAACCGTGGATGCCGACGTGCCCGCCGCGATTGCGCAGGCGCTGGAGCAGGTGCTCGCCGACCGGCTCAGCCGGGCCCGTGTGCTGGACGCCGGGTTCGCCCGTGAACTGGCCGATCGCGTGGCGCGCTTCACCCGGGAGGGCGGCAAGCGCACCCGTTCGCAGCTCCTCTGGTGGTCGATGCGTGCCTGTGGCGGGGGTGACGAGCCGACGGCCGTGGCCGCCCTGCGCATCGGTGCGGCGCTCGAGCTGCTCCAGACCTGTGCGCTGGTCCACGACGACGTGATGGACGGGTCGGCGCTGCGGCGCGGCCGCCCGGCGCTCCACGCCGACGTGCGGGACGGGTGCCGCGGCGGTGTGGCGCCGGCGCGCGCCGCCCGTTTCGGCGAGGCTGCCGCGGTCCTGGCCGGCGACCTGGCGCTGGCGTGGGCGGACGATGTGGTGGCGGACACTCCGCTCGACCCCTGGACGGCGACCGTGGTCCGCGAGGTCTGGAGCGACATGCGCACCGAGATGGTGGCGGGGCAGTACCTCGACCTCAGCGGCCAGTTGGCCGGCTCGCGCTCGCCGGCGCAGGCGCTGCGCGCCGCCCACCTCAAGAGCGCCCTGTACTCGGTCGAGCGGCCCCTGGCGCTGGGTGGGGCGGTGGCGGGCGCGGACGGCCGGACCATGCGGGCACTGTGTTCGGCGGGGCGTTGCGTGGGCATGGCGTTCCAGTTGCGCGACGACCTGGACGACGTCTTCGGCGACCCGCGCGAGACCGGCAAGAGCTGCGGGGGCGACGTCCGCGACGGGAAGCCGACGTATCTTGCCGCGCTGGCGGTGGAGCGCGCCGGAGCCACCGCCGACCGGCACGCC
Source organism: Streptomyces sp. NRRL S-378 (assembly GCF_000720645.1). Lineage (NCBI taxonomy): Bacteria > Bacillati > Actinomycetota > Actinomycetes > Kitasatosporales > Streptomycetaceae > Streptomyces > Streptomyces sp. NRRL S-378. The sequence continues at coordinate 44,963 of NZ_JOBX01000014.1, read as the reverse complement.
CTGGAGGTGCTGGAACGGGCCCTCGGGAACGAGGACCTGACACCTGCCGGGCTCGACGAGGTGCGGGAGGTGCTGGTACGGACGGGTGCGCGGGCGGCGGTCGAGGCGAAGATCGACCGCCTGTCGGCGCAGGGGCTGCGTCACTTCGACGGCGCCCTGCTCGAGGCGGGAGCCGCGGGCCGCCTGCGCGGGCTGCTGACCGCGCAGGCCGCTCCCCGTGCCGCGGATGGCCCTCCCCCCCGCCCGGATTCGGCTCCGGGTGCCGCCCCGGCCGGCTCGGGGGCAGCGGAGGGCGGGCGATGACCCGTACCGTGAGCGGCCGCACGGACCACGTGGTGGTCGTCGGTGCGGGCCTGTCCGGCCTCTCGGCCGCCCTGCACCTGTTGGGCGCGGGGCGCCGGGTCACCGTCGTCGAACGGGACGACCTGCCCGGCGGCCGGGCGGGACGCCTCCACCTGGCCGGATACCGCATCGACACCGGTCCGACCGTGCTGACCATGCCCGACATCGCGGACGAAGCCTTCGCGGCCGTCGGCGACAGCCTGGACCGGCGGGTGGAGCTGGTCCCGCTGCACCCGGCCTATCGGGCGGCGTTCGCGGACGGCAGCACCCTGGACGTGCACACCGACGGCGAGGCGATGGCCTCGGCGGTCGAACGGTTCGCCGGAGCCGGTGAGGCGGCGGGCTACCGGCGGCTGCGCGCCTGGCTGGAGCAGATCTACCGGGCCCAGATGCGTCGCTTCATCGACGCGAACTTCGACTCCCCCCTGGACCTGCTCACCGGTGACCTCGCCCGGCTGGCGGCGCTCGGCGGTTTCGGACGGCTGGACCGGCGCATCGGCCGCTTCCTGAAGGACGAGCGGTTGCAACGGGTCTTCTCCTTCCAGGCCCTGTACGCGGGCGTACCTCCGGCCCGAGCCCTCGCCGCCTACGCCGTCATCGCCTACATGGATACGGTCGCCGGGGTGTTCTTCCCGCGCGGCGGTATGCACGCCCTGCCCCGGGCCATGGCGGACGCCGCCGCCGACGTGGGCGCCGAGCTGCGGTTCGGCGAGCCGGTGACCGGGCTGGAACGTTCGGGTGAGCGGATCACCGCGGTCGTCACCTCGAAGGACCGCATTCCCTGCGACGCGGTCGTCCTCACCGCAGAACTCTCCTGCTGCTACCGGCTCCTGGGGCGCCGGCCGCGCAGGCCGGTGAGGCTGAGCCACTCCCCCTCCGCCGTCGTGCTGCACGCCGGCACGAACCGCACCTGGCCGCAACTGGCCCACCACACCATCTCGTTCGGCTCCGCGTGGCGGACCACCTTCGACGAACTCACCCGGCAGGGAAGGCTGATGAGCGATCCGTCCCTCCTCATCACCCGGCCCACGACCACCGACCCCACGCTCGCCCCACCGGGCCGTCATCTCCATTACATCCTCGCTCCCTGTCCCAACACGGAGATCGGGCCCGAGGGCGCCGCCTGGGGCGAGCTGGGCCCCCGCTACCGGGCCGGCCTGCTGCGAGAGCTGGAACGGCGCGGCCTCGACGGCATCGAGGCCGCCATCGAGGACGAGTGCCTCGTCACCCCGGCGGACTGGCTCGGCCAGGGGCATGCGGCCGGCACTCCCTTCTCGGCCGCCCACACGTTCCTGCAGACGGGCCCGTTCCGTCCCCGCAACCTGATCCGGGGCACGCAGAACGCCGTTCTGGCCGGCTGCGGCACCACCCCGGGCGTGGGCGTTCCGACCGCCCTGGTGTCGGGGAAGCTGGCGGCGGCCCGGATCACGGGCGGCGGCACCCGCGGTGCGTCCGCCCGGACGGGGGGAACGGCCCGATGACCGGACGCGAACTCGATGCGGCGGGCATCACCGACCCGGTGCTGCGCGCGGCGTACCGCCGCTGCCGCGAGCTCAACGCGGCGCACGGGAAGACGTACTTCCTGGCCACCCGCCTCCTGCCGGCCGAACGGAGGCCCGCGGTGCACGCCCTGTACGGGTTCGCCCGGTGGGCCGACGACATCGTCGACTCGCCGGATCCCGGTGTGGACGCCGGTCTGCGCGGTACGCGGCTCGCGGCGCTGCAACGGTGTCTGGACGAGGGGCTGAAGCAGGGTGACGGCGGCGAACCGGTGGTGACGGCCCTCGCCGACACCGCGCGCCGGTACGCCATCGATCACCGGCACTTCCGGGACTTCATGGCCGCGATGCGGTCCGATCTGGTGGTGACGGGCTATCCCACCTATGCCGATCTGCGGGGCTACATGCACGGCTCGGCGGCAGTGATCGGCCTGCAGATGCTGCCGGTACTGGGCACGGTGGTACCACGGGTGGAAGCCGAGCCTTCGGCCGCAGCCCTCGGCGTCGCCTTCCAGCTCACCAATTTCCTGCGGGACGTCGGCGAGGACCTCGACCGCGGGCGCGTGTACCTGCCGGGCGATCTGCTGGCCGGCCACGGGGTGGAGCGGGAGTTGCTGCACTGGTGCCGGAGCACGGGCCGTCAGGACCGCCGTGTGCTGGCCGCCCTGCGGGAGTTCGAGGCCCTCACCCGCGGCGTCTACCGGGAGGCGCAGCCCGGCCTCGCCATGCTCGATCCGCTGTCCCGGCCCTGCATCCGTACCGCGTACGTCCTGTACGGACGCATCCTGGACGCCGTCGGCCGGGACGGTTACGCCGTGCTCCACCGCCGCGCCGTGGTGCCGCGCCGCACGCGCGCGGCCGTCGCCATGGGCGCACTGGCCCAGGTGACCGCGACCAGGCTGCGTCGCGGTCGGCGTTACCCCTGCCCGCCCGGCCCGGTGCCTGCGGCATCACCCGCCGCCGACCCGGCCCGGCCGGTCTCCGAGGAGGTCCTGTGAGTCCCGAGCGGCCGGCACGACGTGCCCGTGTGCCCCTTTCCCTGCGCCGCAGGGCCGTGCCGTGGGACCGGCAGCGGCCGACCTGGCGCGACGCCAGGCCGAGCCTCGTCGCGGAAGCGCTGAAGCGGGCTCAGGCGCGGCCGTCGGGGAACTGGTACGTCGTGGGGGCGTCCGCCTCACTGGGCGGCGACCGGCCCGTGGCCCGCACCGTGGCCGGCCGTGAGGTCGTGCTCTGGCGCGGCGTCGGCGGACGGCTGCACGCCGGACCGGGCATCTGCCCACACCTCGGGGCACCCCTCGCGGACAGCCCGGTCCGGTGCGGGAGGCTGGTCTGCCACTGGCACGGGCTCGCTCTCGACGGGACCTCGTTCGCGGGCTGGGACCCGCTGCCGGCCTTCGACGACGGCATCCTCCTGTGGGTACGGCTAGACGACGTGGGCGGGGAGGAGCCGCTGGACGCGCCGGTCGTGCCGGGTCGGCCTGCTCCCGGTCGCGGGGTGGGCGCGGTGTACGAGGGAACGGGACGGTGTGAACCCGAGGACGTCGTGGCGAACCGCCTGGATCCGTGGCACGGGGCGTGGTTCCACCCGTACTCGTTCGTCGATCTCACGGTCGTGGGCTCGCCCGAGGGGGCCGGCACCGAGGACGGCTTCACCGTGGACGTCTCCTTCAAGGTGGCCGGTCGACTGGTGGTACCGGTGCGGGCGGTGTTCACCGCTCCTGAACCACGGACCGTGGTCATGCGCATCACGGAGGGGGAGGGCGTGGGCTCGGTGGTGGAGACGCACGCCACCCCCCTCGGGCCGGACGAGCTGGGTCGTCCGCGCACGGCGGTGACCGAGGCCGTGGTGGCCGCCTCCGACCGGCCGGGATTCGCGTTCGCCCGCTGGGTCGCACCGGCCCTCCGCCCGGTGATGCGTACAGCGGCGGCCCGGCTGTGGCGGGACGACCTGGCCTACGCCGAGCGCCGCTGGCACCTGCGCTCGACGGGCCGGTTCCCGGGGTGAATCCCGTCCCGCACCGGGCGGGGGACGGCCGGCGGTGCAAAGCCGCAGGGCGTGTCACGGTCCGCGGCGCGCGGAGGTGGCCCAAGCCGCGGCACCGTGCGGTGGCCCCGCCGCGCCTCCCGGCGTCCGTCCTCCCGTTCGGTGCCGGGGGCGGATCTCTCCTGACCACGACGGAAAACCGCGTGCAGACGGGACGGTGTCGGCATGATCACGGTGTTCTGGGTAGACGCAGGGCATGAACAATGCGACGATCTGGGTATTTCTGCTGGTCGGAGTGGCCGTCGTGGCCTTCCTGCTGATCGCGTTCGCCAGGGGGCGGCGCATCCAGGCCCGCGACAGCGGCCCCCTTCACACGGATGAGCCCTCCGGTGAGCCCTCCGGTTCGGAGCCGGCCCCCGGACCGGACACCGGCTCCGGGGACCGCCTCAAGCCGCACCAGCTCAAGGGGTACGGCAACTTCGGCACCCGGCTCGGCGAGAACGACCGCTGACGCCTCGCCCTCACCGGTGCACCGTGTGCGGCGCAGGGATCAGATGCGGGCGACGTTGCCCGAGTAGATCCAGCCGTCCTTCACGCCGTAGGTCTTGTCGACCCAGTACCAGAGGTTCCCCTTCGAGTTGGTGCACTGCTTGGTGAAGTTGAGCCGGTTCGTCCGGTAGACGGTGTCGACGACCCGGCCGGTTTCGTAGTAGGTCGTGCGCACGGGCGCGGAGGACTTGGTGACGTACAGCTCACCGCCTGCCTCCCGGCAGGTGATGGCGGCGGCCGAGGCCGGGGAGGCGGCGCAGAGTGCTGCGGAGAGACTCAGTCCGGCCGTGAGGGCCAGGGCGGAGAGACGGCGTGCGGCGCTGACGCGCATGGTGCTCCTTCATCTTCGCGTACAGGGAACAGCAAATGATCAAATGAATGACATGACTGGGTCAAATCGACGTCCGGGCAACCTTCTTGTCGCCTCGTCGGCCACGCGTGGGAGCGCCGTTGCCCGTTCGCCGGCAAGAACACCGGACCGTGACCGTCATGGCCGTCACGGCCGGGATGACCGTCAGGTCAGGATCTCGACGAACCCGTCGGTCCCGTGCACGCGGATCCGCTGACCGTCCCTGATCAGACGGGTGGCCCCCTCCACGCCGACGACCGTCGGCAGACCGTACTCCCGGGCGATCACCGCACCGTGGGTCATCAGCCCCCCCACCTCGGTCACCAGGCCCGCGATCCCGACGAAGAGCGGCGACCAGCTGGGGTCGGTGAAGGCCGTGACCAGGATGTCGCCCGCTTCGAGATCCGCGTCCGCGATGTCGAGGACGACACGGGCCCGCCCCTCGACGGTCCCGGCCGAGACCGGCACGCCGACCAGCGCGCCCGGCGGCACGTCGTCCCGGCGGTAGACCCCGGTGAGCGCCTCACCGTCGGAGGTGAGCACCCGGGGCGGGGTGAGCTCCTGGTGCGCCCGGAAGGCCTCTTCGCGCTGCCGGACGAGCTGCGGATCGACCGTCCGGTTCGAGCGCACCACGTCGTGGAGTTCCTGGAAGGTGAGGTGGAATACGTCCTCCCGCTCGGTGAGCACGCCCGCCTGCACGAGGCGGTCCGCCTCACCCATCAGGGCCTGCTTGTAGAGGGAGTAGCGGCTGACGATGTCGTACTTCGGGTACTCCCGGTACCCGATGAAGGTGCGGACCCGGTCGATCATCCGCTTGGTCTCGTCGGCCTTCCGGTCCCCGTCCGCCTGGGCGCGCAAGCGTGACAGCACGTCCTGCTCCTTCTGCCGCGCCCGCTGCCGCCCGAGCTCGAACCGCCGCTCGGCGGCGCCCTGCTCGAAGTTGCGTACGTTGTCGAGGATCGCGGGAACCAGCGCGCCGGGGCGTTCGCGCCAGCGCGGCCTGGTGATGTCGATCTCGCCGACGCAGCGCATGCCGTACCGGTCGAGGTAGGCCTCGATGACGTCACGCACCTCGGGCCCGCCGGTGAGCTTCGCGAGCTCCTCCAGGAAGTGGTCGTCGTCGGCCGCCACGCCGCGGAGGAACGCCACGACCTCGGGCAGCGGGCGGACCACGTCCGCGACGTCGAGCAGCGCCAGTCCCATTTCCGAGGTGATGTTGTCGGGGGCGGACAGCGTCAGTGTGTCGGCGGCGTTCTTCTCACCGAGCCACTCCCCCAGCCGGTCGTTGAGCCACCACGTGGCCTCCATGCCCGCCATGATCGCCTGCATGCTCAGTGGATCACCGACGATGCGCCTGTGCTCCTCGAATGCCTCCAGCAGGTAGTCGAAGAGCGCCGGTCCGCTCTTGGTCCGGATCTCGCGCTCCAAGGCCGCCAGGGAGGTCCGGCTGCGCTCGATCAGCCCACCGACGACGGCCCGATCGGTCTCGATCGGGGCGGGTGCCCCGCCGGGCGGCGGCCCTGCGGGTTCCGGGTCGGGGAGCGACGGTACGAAGTCCCCGCGGTCGAGGACCGTCTCCAGTGCGTCCCTGATCAGCGGATCGCCCTTTCCGAGGGCGTCCAGGAGGGTCACGCGGCTCGTGGGCGAGGCCAGGCGCCGCGTGACGTCCACGAACAGCCTGCCGCCGGCCTCGTGCATCGGCACCAAGGCGGTCAGCTGCCACATGGAGGACCCCAGGGGCTTCATGGGGTCCGTCATCATCTGCCCGTGCCCGACGGAGACGTAGACGTGGTTGTCCCGGTCGCCGCTCTCCGGCACGGGGAACAGTGTCGTGATCGGCCGGCTCTGCACGATCCGGAAGTCACCGTCCGCCAGGCACCATTCGATGTCCTGCGGACGCTCGAAATGTGCTTCGATCCGCCGCCCGAGCTCCACCAGCCGTACGGCCTGAGCGTCCGTCAGTGCCGGCTCCTCCTGCCGCTGCGCTTCGATCACCACCTCCTGCGTACCGCCTGCCGGCAGGGCGGTCACGGCGCGCCGTTTGGCGGAGATCACCCGGGAGACGACCTCGCCGTCGCGCACCGTGAAGACGTCCGGGTTCACCAGGCCGGAGACCAGGGCCTCTCCGAGGCCGAAGCCGGCGTCCACGGTGGCGACCTTGCGGTGGCCCGTGACCGGGTCGGCCGTGAACAGGATCCCGGACGCGTCCGGGAAGACCATCTGCTGGACGACGACGGCCATGTGGACCGTGCGGTGGTCGATGCCGTGCCGGTGCCGGTAGGTCACGGCACGCTCGGTGAACAGTGAGGCCCAGCAACGGCTGACGTGCCGGAGGACCGCCGTCGGTCCCACGACGTTCAGATAGGTGTCCTGCTGGCCCGCGAAGGAGGCCGTCGGCCCGTCCTCCGCCGTGGCGCTGGACCGCACGGCGTAGGCGGCCCCCTCGCCGCCGGACCGGGCGAGTGCACGGGTGATGTCCGCCGCGAGATCGTCCGGGACGGGGGTTGCTTCGACGGCCCGCCTGATCTGCGCGCTGAGCACGCGGATCGCTTCCCGGTCGTCCGGGGTCACGCGCGCCAACCGGTCCAGCAGGTCGTCGGCCGAGGGCGTCTGCTCGATGATCCGCCGGAAGGCCTTCGTCGTCACGCAGAAACCGCCGGGCACGTGCACCCCCTCGATGCGCGACAGCGCGCCCAGGTGTGCGGCCTTGCCGCCGACGATGGCGACCTGGGTCTCGTCCACCTGGTGAAGGTCCCACACGTACTGCTCGTTCACTGCGATGCCTCCAAGGCGGTCATGGCTCAGGTCGACGATTTTGCGCCCTGCCCCGCCCCTTGCGGCAAGCCCCCGGTCGCGCTATAAGTTGAGAGTGGCAAGGAGAGCGTTCTCCTTGCCTTTGTCGTTTCCGACGCTCCGTCAGCCGTACGGCGGCAGCCATCAGCCATCAGCAGGTATGCGGATCACGCAGAGCCGGCCTGCGAGATCTTCGCTTGTCGCATTCCTCGCCGTGCACCAGTGTGGCGTTCATGACCTCACCGCACACCATTGCCGTCCTCGGCCTGGGACGCCTGGGCGACGCGATCGCGACACGACTGGCCGCCGAGGGCTGGGACGTCGTCGGCTGGACACGCTCCGGGCGGCCTGCGTCGGGTGCCGCCCGGACGGCCGCCGATCCGCAGGAGGCCGTGGCGAAAGCCGACTTCGTGCTCCTGGCCCTGTTCGACGGTCCGGCCTGCCGGCGGGTGCTCGACGACGTCCGCGGCTCGTTGGGTTCCGACACGATCGTGCTGAACACCAGCACCATCGCCCCCGCCGAAGCAGCGGAGCTGGCCCGGCAGTTCGGCGCTTGCTACGTCCACGCGTCCGTGCTCGGCTCCGTGCCCGCTGCCACCACCGGCACCCTGCAGGTCCTCGCCGCGGCGGGCCGGGACACCTTCGACCGCGCCCTACCCGTCCTGGAAGCGCTGGGCACCGTCCGGCGCGTCGACGGCGACGCCGCCACCGCCGCTTCGCTCAAGCTGATCGCCAACAGCGGCCTCGCCGGCGCCGTCCTCGCGCTGCGCGACGCACTGCAGCAGTCCGACGCCCTCGGCCTGCCCCGCGCGCAGGCAGTGGACGTCCTCGAACTCGGGCAGCTCGGCAGGCTCGTGGCCCGCAAACGTCCTTTCCTGACGGCCGCATCGGGCGCGACCACGGCCACGGCCGAATTCACCGTCGGTGCGCTGGCCAAGGACATGGCTCTGCTGGCCGGCGCGTCCGGCGCCCCGCTGCGCAGCGCGGCCGAGCTCGCCGGCACGCCTGCCGGCCCCGCGTCCGACATCGCCGTCGCCGCCACGGTCCCCGCCGTGCACGACGCCGTCCTCGAACCGCTCCGTGCCTACGTCCGCGGCCACGCCACCGGCGACCCCGCCCACTTCCGGGACGCGTTCCTGCCCACCGCCCACGTCGAAGGGATCCGGGACGGCGCGTTCGTCTCCTGGCCCCTGGACGCCTACTGCGGCCTCTTCTCGGGCCGACCGGCTCCCGACGAACCGGCCCGGTCCCGCCGCATCGACACCGTCGACGTCCACGGCACCGTGGCGACCGCGACCATGACGCTTCGGCACGGCGCGGACACGTTCACCGACGTCTTCCTGCTGGTCCGCGCCGACGAGGGCTGGCGCATCGCCAACAAGGCCTACCACCGGCATCCCTCACCGGCCCACCCGCAGGTGGGGGGCCGGGGGTCAGAGGGTTTCGCTGAGTGAGTCCGCCAGGCGGCGTCGGGCCGCCCGGGTCGCCGGGAGCGCCGCCGCCGCGACCGCGCCCAGTACGGCGCCGACGATCACGGTCAGCAGCACCGGCAGCGGCGGCAGCTGGGCGATCCCCGCGCCGATCCCGCTCGACGCACCCTGGGTGTCCACCAGCCAGCTGCCGGTCAGAACGCCCACCGCCGTCCCCACCAGCGCCGCCGCGAGAGCGGTGAGCCCCGCGGCGGTCACGATCATCGCCCCGATCTGCCGGGGCGTGAGCCCGATCGCCTTCAGGGCGAGCAGGTCTCGGCCACGGTCGCGTACGCCCGTGCCGATCAGGGTCAGCAGTTCGATCAGCCCGATGAGGGCCAGTACGGCGATCAAGGCGCCGATCACCCCGCGGGCCGGTTCCAGCCGGTCGGCAGGGTTGGGTGTCTCGCGGATCTCCAGGGCACCGCCGGCCGCCGTGGCGAGGGCTCCGCTGACAGCCCGCGGATCCGCCCCCTCGCGCAGCTCCAGGGCGTGGTAGGCGGGCCGCAGCCGCGGGTCACGCTCGCGCAGGGCGTCGACGGTGGTGGTGATGACCCGGCCGCCGGACTCGGGCTCGATGGTCCGGCCGACGAGGTGCAGGATCTGCGGCCGTCCGCCGACCGTCATCCGCACCCAGTCGCCGACCCGTACGCCGAGGAGGTCCAGCAGTCCCTGGCCGGCCACCGCCTCGTCGGGTCCGGCGACCGCACGTCCTTCCACCACCGCGGAGGGGTAGGGCTGCCGGGCCGTGCCCAGCCCGCGCAGCGTGATGGTCCCGGTCTGTCCGGGGACGAGCGCGGCCATCTCGGCTCCCGGATGGACGGCGGCGACGCCCGGGACCGCCGCGAGGGTCCGTTCCAGCTCCGCGTCCGACGGTCCGGAGGGCTGCTCGGCCCGTACGGTCAGTGCCGCGGCCAGCCCCATCTGTGCGGGGCGGCTGCGGAACTGGTCGAGCGTCGACCAGGTGACGAGGGCGACCGTGATGAGCACCAGCGGCAGCGCGAGCCGGGCCACCGGTACGAGCGTCCGGCCGCGTCGGGGGAAGGCCGCGCGCCACCCGAGGACGAGGGCGGGGGGCACCCGGACGCCCAGCGCCCGCTTGGCGAGTGCGGTCATCGGTGCGGCGGAGGGCAGCGCCGCGCGGGCCACCGGCACGGGCGGCACCCGTCCGGCCCGCCAGGCCGAGAGCCCGGTGGAGGCCGCGATCAGCAGCACCGCTCCGACGGGTATGCCGATCATCATCGCCGTGTGGCCGGGCAGGTCCTGCCACACGGCGGCGGCCTCCCCGACCCGCCCGGGTATCCGGGCGCCGAGCAGGGCGATCGCCGTGGCGCCGAGGGCGACACCGAGGAGCGCGAAGGCCAGGTGCTGGAGGAGGAAGCCGCGGGTGACCTGGCCGGGGGTGAAGCCGATGGCCTTGAGGACGGCGATGTCCCGCAGCTGGCCCCGTACGCGGGCGCCGATCGCTCCCGACGCGGCCAGCGCGGCGGCGAGCAGGGCACCGAGGCCGAAGACGCCGAACATCGCGCCCAGCAGCCGGTCGTCGCCGCCCGCGTCGGCGCGTGCCTGCTGCCATTTGGTGACCTCGGCGACCCGGTCGGCGCCGAGTACGGTGACTGCGCGCTGGACGATGAAGTCCGTGTCGCCGGGGTCCTCCAGGCGCAGGCCCACGCTCTGTCCGGTGTCGCCCCGGGCGATCTCGTCGAGCGTGGCGGGGAGCACCCAGCCGATGCCCGCCGCGCCGCCCGGCTGGTAGCGGGGCTCGGCCACGTCGGCCGTCCCGGTCACCCGCAGCAGGTGCGGGGCGCCGTCCGGCCCGGTGACGCGTACGGTGTCGCCCGGCTCCGCCCACAGGGCCCGGGCGACCGAGGTCTCCAGTACGACGGAACCCGCGCCGGCGGCGTCGTCGGGCGCGCCGAGCCAGCTGCCGGCGCCGACGACGGGCCGTCCGGTGCGCGGGGGCTCGTCCGGGGCCGCGCGGAGGGTCACCCCGGCCCGGGCCCCGCGGGACTCGACGGTGGTGGCCGCCGTGCGGTAGGGCCCCGACAGTTCCGCGACGCCGTCCACGCCGGACAGGGCGCCCGTGTCCGCACCGGCACGGGTGTGCAGCCAGATGTGTGCGCCGTGGGACTGGTTGAAAACCCGCTGCCAGGGGTTCGCGGCGTAGCCGAACAACGCGCCGGCCAGGAGCAGCGAGGCGATGACCCCGGCGCTGGCCAGGACGACGAAGAGGGCTTCGCCGCGGTGTGCGCGGAAGTCGGCCTGCGCCCAGCGCAGGGTGGCCCGCACGGTCACTCCTTGAGTTCGAGCACGCCGGAGACGCCGCCGGACGGCCCGGGGCGGCGTCCGCCACCGAGCTGCGCGTCGTCGGCTATCCGGCCGTCGAAGAAGCTGATGACGCGGTCGGCGGCGCTGGCCATCCGGGCGTCGTGGGTGACCATCATGATCGTCTGACCGCGCTGGTGGAACCGGGTGAGCAGCCGCAGCACCTCACGGGTGCCCTTGCTGTCGAGGCTGCCGGCCGGTTCGTCGGCGAGCAGCAGTGCGGGGTGGTTGACCAGGGCGCGGGCGAGCGCGACGCGCTGCTGTTCGCCGCCGGACAGCTCTCCGGGCATGGCCCGTTCGCGGCCTTCGAGGCCGAGTTCGGCGAGCAGTTCGGCGCGGGAGTCGCGGGCGGCCTTCGGGGAGACGCCGGCGAGCAGGGCGGGCAGTTCGACGTTGTCGGCGACGGTGAGGTTGGAGACGAGGTTGAAGAACTGGAAGACGACGCCGATGCTGCGGCGGCGCAACACGGCCCAGCGGGCCTCCCGGTACGCGTCGACCCGCTCCCCGTCGATCCACAGCTTGCCGCCGTCGGGCCGCTGGAGGCCGCCGATGAGGTGCAGCAGCGTGGACTTGCCGGCTCCGGACGGGCCGGTGACCGCGACGAACTCGCCCGGCTGGACGGAGAGGTCCACCCCGCGGACGGCGGGCACCGGTGCGCCCTCGCCGTGGTGGGTCTTGGTCAGTCCCTCGGCGCGGACGATGGGCGGGGTGGGGCGGACGGTGGGCACGGCTGGAGCGGCGGTGGCGTCGTCGCTCATTCCAGCTCCTCCTGACAGCGTTCCAGCCAGTCGAGGTCGGCCTGCAGGTGCAGCATGGCGCCCTCGATCAGCAGTTGGGAGATCTTGTTGTCGCGGTCCTCGGCCGCGGCCAGCTTCGACAGGTCCCGCATGGTGTTGAGGTACTGGCGCCGCTGCTTGTTGATCAGGGCGATCGGATCGGCCAGACCCGACTGCGGTGCGAGCGCCAGTTTCATGAAGAACTCGTCCCGTACCCGGGGTTCCTCGGCGGTGTCCTCGAACCACGCCTGGACGGCTTCGCGCCCGGCGTCCGTCAGCTTGTACGTGCGTTTGTTGGGCCGGCCCGACTGTTCGACGTCCTCGCCCTCGATCAGACCGCTTTTCTCCAGCCTGCCGAGGGTGACGTAGATCTGACCCACGTTGGGCTGAGGGTACGCGGCGCCCAGGAGCTTCTCAAGGTCCTGCTTGAGCTCGTAACCGTGCGCAGGGCTACGGGTGAGGAGCGCAAGGAGCGCCAGCCGCACTCGCTCCCCCTCCCTCCCGCTCCGTAGTCAACCGTTCACTGGCACCGGGACGGATGTCGCCGCCGTCCGTCCCGTCTGCCTGGACGTCTAGTATCGCCCATGCCTAACGGGTATATATAGGCCACGATGGTCGGCGACGCAGCCGGATCGTGCACTGGGAGGAATCTATGCGGTGGATGCGTGCCGCGGGTAGAGCTCTCCTGGTGGTGGCGGTGGTGCTGGCGGGGTACGCCGGACTCGAAGTCCGCCCGGACTCGGGCACCGCTTCCGACGCCCGCGGCCCCCTGACGCTCGTGACGGCGGGCGATCTGACCGACTACCTCGGTCCGCTCCTCGACGACTGGAACGAGAGCCGTCCAGACGAGCGCGTGACGCTCGTCGAGCTGCCCGACTCGGCCGACGAGACCCGGGCCCAGATGATCAGCGAACTGCGATCGGGTCGCGACCGGTTCGACGTGCTGAACATCGACGTCGCCTGGACGTCGGAGTTCGCTGCCGCCGGATGGATCTCCCCGCTCGAACGGAACCGCTTCCCGCTGGACGCCTTCCTGCGGCCGGTCGTGGACACCGCGACCTTCGACGGACGGCTGTACGCGGTGCCGTACGTCACCAACGCGGGCCTGCTGTACTACCGCAAGGACGTCCTGGACCTGGAGGGCGAGCAGCCGCCGCGGACCTGGTCCGAACTGGTCCGGCAGGCGCGCACGATCGCCCCGCGGCACGGACTGGACGGCTACGCCGGCCAGTTCCTCCCCTACGAGGGGCTGACGGTCAACGTCACGGAGGCCGTGCATTCGGCGGGCGGTTCGATCCTGCGCGACGACGGCGCCCGCGTCACCGTGGACTCCGACGCGGCGCGCACCGGACTGCGGTTCCTCGCGGACGGGGTGCGGGACGGCTGGATCTCCCGCGAGGCGCTCGGCTACAAGGAGGAGGAGTCCCGGAAGGCGTTCCAGGACGGCCGGCTGCTCTTCCTGCGGAACTGGCCCTACGTGTACGCGGACGCGAGCGCGGCGGGGTCGAAGGTCGCGGGCCGGTTCGGCGCGGTGCCGCTGCCGGGGGCCGACGGGCCCGGCACCAGCGTGCTGGGCGGCTCCAACCTCGCCGTCAGCAGTCACGCACGCCATCCGGCGTCGGCGGCCGATCTGATCTCCTACCTCACCAGCGAGCGGGTGCAGCGGCGGGTGCTGACCGAGGGCTCGCTGCCACCGGTGCGCGCCGCGCTGTACGACGACCCCGGGCTGGTCCGCGCGTATCCGTACCTGCCGACCCTGCGCGAAAGCGTGCTGTCGGCGGTGCCGCGGCCCAAGAGTCCGCGCTACGACCAGGTGAGCCTCGCCGTGCAGGCCGTGGGGCAGGACCTGATGGCGCTGCGGCAGACGCCCGACGAAGCGGTGGCGCGGCTGGCGCGCGAGCTCGGGGCCATTTCCCGCGCGGACTGATCGCACTTCTCCACCTCCCCTGAGGGCTCCTACTTACATGTTAAGTAGGAGCCCTCAGTCATGCACGGGGGCATTTGTGGACAAAACACCCCACCTTTTGCCTGTTTCTGGACACATCGTTGACACCTTCCAGTCGCTCCTACTTAACATGCATGCATAACAGCGCACCTGATCCAGGGCGCTCTCGCATTCAGCAGACAGGTCGACGCGAGATGCTCAGCACCCTTCCGACCGGTACCGGTCGCCCCTCCCGCAGCCCAGCGCCTTCCGCCCCCTGGTGGCGCGACGCGGTGATCTACCAGGTCTACGTCCGCAGCTTCCTCGACAGCACCGGGGACGGGGTCGGTGACCTCGCCGGCGTCCGCGCCGGGCTTCCCTACCTGCGCAAGCTCGGCGTGGACGGCATCTGGCTCAGCCCCTTCTACCCGTCGCCGCAGCACGACCACGGTTACGACGTCGCCGACTACTGCGGTGTCGACCCGGTCTACGGCGACCTCGCGGAGTTCGACCGCCTCGTGTTGGACGCCCACCGGCTCGGTCTCAAGCTGCTGCTCGACATCGTCCCGAACCACTGCTCCAGCGAGCACCCGTGGTTCCGCGAGGCGCTCGCCGCGGCGCCGGGCAGCGCACCGCGCTCCCGCTTCCACTTCGCGCCGGGCCGCGGCCCGGACGGCGCGGAGCCGCCCAACAACTGGCACGCCATGTTCGGCGGCCCGGCCTGGAGCCGGACCACCGCGGCCGACGGCACCCCCGGCGACTGGTACCTGCACCTCTTCACGCCCGAGCAGCCCGACCTGAACTGGCGCGACCCCGCCGTGGGCGACGAATTCGAGCGGGTGCTGCGCTTCTGGCTGGACCGGGGCGTCGACGGTTTCCGCATCGACGTCGCGGCCGGCCTGTTCAAGCACCCCGAGCTGCCCGACTCCGACGACCCGGGCGCCGACGAGCGGGCCCGCGACGCCGTCAACCAGCTGGCCTGGAACCAGCCCGAGGTGCACGGAGTGTGGCGCCGCTGGCGCTCGGTCTGCGAGGAGTACACCGCCCGGGACGGCCACGAGCGGCTGCTGGTCGGCGAGGTGTCCGTGCCCACCGCGCGCGAGCACGCCGAGTACGTCCGGCCCGACGAACTGCACCAGGCCTTCTTCTTCGACCTGCTCAGCGCTCCCTGGGACGCCGAGGCCTTCCGCGCGACGATCACCGAGGCGATGCGCGACATCGCCGGCACCGGGTCCACCGTCACCTGGGTCCTCAACAACCACGACCAGGTCCGCACGGTCACCCGCTACGCGGGCGAGCCGGGGGTCGAGGGGAGCGGACTGGGAGCGGCCCGCGCCCGCGCCGCGGCCCTGCTGATGCTCGCCCTGCCCGGCGCCGCGTACGTGTACCAGGGCGAGGAGCTCGGCCTGCCCGAGGTCCTGGATCTGCCCGACGAGGTCCTCACCGACCCGATCTTCCGCCGCACCGGCAGCCGCAAGCACGTACGGGACGGCTGCCGCGTGCCCCTGCCCTGGTCCGGGCACGCCTCCCCCTTCGGCTTCAGCCACGAGACCGCCGGCGTCAAGCCGTGGCTCCCGCAGCCCGAGTGGTTCGCCGAACACGCCACCGACCGCGCCCTGGCCGACACCCGCTCCTTCTGGCACCTCTACCGCGACGGCCTCCAGCTGAGGCGCACCCTGCCGCAGCTCGGCGAAGGCACCCTGCGCTGGCTGGACGCGCCCGCGCAGGTCCTGGCCATCGCCCGCGGTGACGGCCTGATCTGCGCGGTGAACTTCGGCACGGAGCCGGTGCCCGCACCGGTCCCCGGTGCTCCGCTGCTCGCCAGCGGCCCCTGCCCCGACGGAATCCTCCCCGCGGCGACCGCGGCCTGGTGGGCGGGCGAGTACCCGGCTCCCGGCCCGGCGGCCCCGCAGCCGTAGCCCCCCGGCCCCCGGCCCCCGCACGCGCAGCCCCGCATCCCCAGCCGTAGCCCGTTCCTCCCTCAGCCCGTGGTCCCGGGCAGGCCCCCCCGGCCCCGGACTTCCCCGAAAGGACTCCTCATGCGACGACCCAGCAAGACGACCCGCCGCAGTGCCGCCACCGCGACGGCCGCCCTCGCCCTCGCCCTCGGCACCACCGCCTGCGGCGGCGCCACCGGACCCGCGAGCAGCGGCGACCTCGGCGGCCAGACCGTCACCGTGGCGGGCGTCTGGACCGGCGCCGAGCAGCAGAGCTTCAAGAAGGTCCTCGACGCCTTCACCCAGAAGACCGGCGCCAAGACGGTCTTCGTGCCCTCCGGCGACAACGTCTCCACCTTCGTCGGCAGCAAGATCGAGGGCGGCAACGCGCCCGACGTGGTGATGGTGCCGCAGGTCGGCGTGCTCCAGCAGTTCGCGAAGGAGGGCTGGCTCCAGCCGCTGTCCGAGCAGACCGCCCAGACCGCCGGATCCACGCTCGCGCCGGTGTGGAAGAACTACGGCACCGTCGACGGCACGTACTACGGCCTCTACTTCAAGGCCGCGCACAAGTCGACCGTCTGGTACGCCCCCGAGGCCTTCGCCCAGGCCGGCGTCGGCGAGCCCAAGAGCTACAGCGACATGCTGAAGACCGGCCGCACCCTCGCGGACTCCGGCCGCCCGGCCTTCGCCATAGCCGGCGAGGACGGCTGGACCCTCACCGACTGGTTCGAGAACATCTACCTCTCCCAGGCCGGACCGGAGAAGTACGACCAGCTCGCCCAGCACAAGCTGAAGTGGACCGACGAGAGCGTCGTGCGGGCCCTGACCACCCTCGGGGAACTGTTCAAGGACAAGCAGCTCGTCGCCGGCGGCGCCCAGGCGGCCCTGGGGACCGACTTCCCCTCCTCGGTCGCGCAGGTCTTCGGCCCGGAACCCAAGGCGGGCATGGTCTACGAGGGCGACTTCGTCGGCGGCGTCGCCAAGGGCCAGTTCGGCAAGAAGCTCGGGCAGGACGCCAAGTTCTTCCCCTTCCCCTCGGTCGACGGCGGCCGGCCGCCGGTGGTCAGCGGCGGTGACGCGGCGGTCGTCCTGAAGGACGGCAAGAACGGCAAGGCCGGCATGAAACTGGTCGAGTTCCTGGCGAGTGCCGAGGCGGCCGAGGTCTGGGCCGGCGCGGGCGGCTTCCTGTCCCCGAACAACGAGGTCGACTTCGCCTCGTACGGCGACGACACCACCCGCAGCACCGCCAACTCGCTGATCGCGGCGGGAAACTCGATCCGCTTCGACATGTCGGACCAGGCGCCGGCCGCGTTCGGCGGCACCAAGGGCGCGGGTGAGTGGAAGCTCCTCCAGGACTTCCTGCGCGACCCCTCCGACCCGCAGGGCACCGCCGCGAAGCTCGAGGCCGAGGCCGCCAAGGCCTACGGGAACTGAGGCGACCGCCATGGCTGACACCGTGACCGTCCGCCCAGCGACCGCCGGCTCCGCCGCCGACGGCCGGCGCCGGGCCCAGCGCAGGAAGCGCCGCCTCGCGGTCGTCTTCGTCCTGCCGGCCCTGCTGCTGCTCGGCGCGCTGGTCGTCTACCCCGTCCTCTTCTCCTTCGGCCGCAGCCTCTTCGACGCCGACGGCGACCGGTTCGTCGGCGCCGCGAACTACGCGGCGATCGTGCAGGACCCGGCCACCCTCAAGGCCATCCGCAACAGCGCCGTCTGGGTCGTCGTCGCCCCCACCCTGCTCACCGGACTGGGGCTGCTGCTCGCCGTCCTCACCGAGAAGGTGCGCTGGGCCACCGCGTTCAAGCTGGTCCTCTTCCTGCCGATGGCCGTGTCGTTCCTCGCGGCGGGCATCATCTTCCGGCTCGCCTACGAACAGGACCCGGACCGGGGCGTGCTCAACGCCGCCGCCGTCGCCGTCCACGACGGCTTCGACGACGCCGCCGCGTATCCGACGGCCCGGGCCCGGGAGGGCCACGGTCTGACGGGCGGGGCGGGCGGCCCGTACACCACCACGGCGACCGTACGGCCCGGGGGCTCGGTCGGCCTGGGGTTCATCGGCGTCGCTCCCGACGCCGTGCCGGCCGGCGCGAAGCCCGCGGCCGGCCCGGCCGACGCGGCGGGGACCTCACCCGCCGCGGGCTCCGCGGACGCGATCGGGGGTGTCGTCTACCTCGACTTCGCCCCCGGCGGCACCGGCACACCGGGCAGGGTCGACCCCGGTGAGAAGGGGTTGCCCGGCATGAAGGTCGAGGCCGTGCGGGACGGCCGCGTGGCCGCGACCGCCACCACGGCCGACGACGGGTCCTTCCGGTTCGCCGGCCTGGCCGACGGCGACTACACCGTCCGGCTGCCCGCGGCCAACTTCGACGCCCCGTACCAGGGCGTGAACTGGCTCGGCCCCGCGCTGGTCACGCCCGCCATCATCGGCGCCTACCTCTGGGTCTGGACCGGCTTCTCGATGGTCCTGATCGGCGCCGGCCTGGCGGCCATCCCGCGCGACGCGCTGGAGGCCGCGCGCATGGACGGCGCCACCGAGGGCCAGATCTTCCGCAAGATCACGGTGCCGCTGCTCGCGCCGGTGCTCACCGTGGTCTTCGTGACCCTGGTCATCAACGTGATGAAGGTCTTCGACCTCGTTTGGATCATCGCGCCCGGCCCGGTCCAGGAGGAAGCGAACGTACTGGCCACCCGCATGTGGCTGGTCTCCTTCGGCGGCGGCAACGACCAGGGCCTGGGCAGCGCGCTCAGCATGGTGCTCCTGCTCCTCGTCGTCCCCGCGATGATCTTCAATGTCCGGCGTTTCCGAAGGAGTGGAGCATGAGCGGCCACAGCACCGTCGAGCAGCGCGGCCCGTCCGGGCGGACGACGGCGCTCCGGCCCGTCGGCCGGTCCGCGCAACCGTCCGAGCAGCCGTCCACGCAAGCGTCCACGCGGTTGTCCGCGACGCCGCCCGGATCCGCGCCCGGGCGCCGCCGCGGGGGCCGGGTCTCCCGGCTCCTGGGCAGCTCCGTCGTCCAGGGCGTCCTGATCCTGGTCGCCCTCGTATGGATCACACCGCTGGCGGGCCTGCTCCTGTCCTCCCTGCGTTCCGAGCAGGACAACGCCACCGAGGGCTGGTGGACCGCCCTCACCGATCCGTCCCAGCTGTCCCTGGACAACTACAGCGCCCTGCTGAGGGATTCCGGCATCGGGGCGGCCTTCTGGAACACCGTCCTGATCTCCGTGCCGACCACCGTCCTGGTGGTCGTCATCGCGGCACTCGCCGGATACGCCTTCGCGTGGCTGGAGTTCCCCGGCCGCGACGCCGTCTTCCTCGTGGTCGTCGGGCTCCTCGTGGTACCCGTGCAGATCGGGCTGCTGCCGGTGGCCAAACTGTTCGGCGCGGTGGGCCTGTTCGGGACGATCGCGGGAGTGGTCCTCTTCCACGTCGCCTACGGACTACCGTTCGCGATCTTCCTCCTGCGCAACTACTTCGCCGAGATCCCGCGCGAGATGCTGGAGGCCGCCCGGATGGACGGCGGCAGCGAGTGGCGGATCTTCTCCCGGCTCGTGCTGCCGCTCGGCCGTCCGGCCATCGCGAGCCTGGCCATCTTCCAGTTCCTCTGGGTCTGGAACGACATGCTCGTGGCACTGCTCTTCGCGGACACCGGGTCGCAGCCGCTCACCGTCGCGCTCCAGTCCCAGATGCGACAGTTCGGCAGCAACATCGGCGTCCTCGCACCCGGGGCGTTCCTGTCGCTGGTGGTACCGCTGGTCGTCTTCTTCGCCTTCCAACGGCACTTCGTCCAGGGCGTGATGGCCGGCTCGGTGAAGTAGCAGCGGCCGGAAGACCCCCGCTCCCCGCCTCCGCACGGGTACCCGTACCCGTGCGGAGGCGTCCGCGCGCCGGAAGGTCGTCAGGGGGCCGTGAGCCGGGGGCGGCGCCCGGCCCACGGCCGGACCTCCTCCAACTGCGCCGCCACCCGCAGCACGGACACCTCGTCGTCGCGGCGGCCCACCAGCTGTACGGCGAGCGGAAGCCCGTCCGTGCCGTGGCCCGCGGGCACGGAGGCCGCCGGGTGCCCGGTGACGTTCCACAGCGCGGTATAGGCGACCATCGGGCGCGAACGCACCAAAGCCGTCAGCAGACCGGCGCCGTCCAGCGCGCCCACCGGGCGCGGGCGGGCGCCGACGACCGGGGTGAGGAGCAGGTCCATGGTGGTGAACATGCGGTCGGCGCGCTCCGCCAGCCGCTCCCCCGCCCTGATCCCGCGTTCCACGGCGGATTCGGGGACCAGGCGGGCGAGCGCGAGCGTGCTCCGGGTGCGCGCCTCCAGCAGGTCGGGGCGTTCGACGGCGGCGGCCTCCGCACGCACCCCGCCGCAGAACTGCGCCGCGAACGGAGCCGTCGCGTCCGGGTAGCGGGGGTTGACCTCCCGTACGTCGTGCCCCAGTTCGCGCAGCGCCCCTACGGTCTCCAGCATGGCCTCGACGTGCTCGGGATGCGGGCGCACACCGGGGACGGCGGGCCTGGCGGAATAGCCGATGCGCAGTCGGCCGGGCGGGGTCTCCAGGGCCCGCAGCCACCCGGTGGTGACGGGGCGGGCGCTCCAGCGGTCGGCGGGGGTGGTGCCGGCGAGGACGTCGTAGAGCAGGGCGGCGTCGCGGACGCTGCGGGTCAGCGGTCCCACGGTGCCGAGGGCGTACCAGAGGTGCGCGTTCGGGGCGGTGGAGACCCGGCCGCGCTGGGGTTTGAGGCCGAACAGCCCGCAACAAGCGGCCGGAATGCGGATCGATCCGCCGCCGTCGCCGCCGAGCGCGGCACCGACGAGCCCGGCCGCGACCGCGGCGGCGCTGCCGCCGCTGGACCCGCCGGGGGTGCGGGTGATGTCCCAGGGGTTGCGGGCGCTTCCGTGGGTGTCGGACTCGGTGAAGGGCCACTGGCCGAATTCGGGCATCGTGGTCTTGCCGATGACGACGGCTCCGGCGGCGCGCAGCCGGCGTACGGCTTCGGAATCGGCGGCGACGGGGCTGTGGTTGGCGGCGCCGCCGAAGGTGGTGACCTGCCCGGCGACGTCGAGCTCGTCCTTGACGGCGACGGGCACGCCGTGGAGCGGGCCGTGCCCCTGCCCGGCGTCCCCCTCCGCCTCCGCGTCCCGGGCGTCGGCCTCCGCGAGCGCCTGCTCGGCGAGGACGACGCGGAAGGCTCCGAGAGCGGGATCGAACCGGGCGATGCGGCGCAGCGCGGCCTCGACGAGGGCCCGGGAGGTGACCTTTCCGGTACGCACCATCTCGGCCTGCCGCTCGACCCCCTGGAACATCAACTCCGCGTCGTCCCCGTCCATGCCCACCCCTTCGCCCCCTACCTCTCGGTAACTCCGGGCAAGGCTGTCCCCCCACCGCCCCCGCGTCAAGCACTCACCCCTGAAGACCGGCCACCGGTCAGCCCCAGGTCCGGCCGGCCGGCTCCTTGATGGTGCGATTGATGCGGTTGAAGAAGTTGGTCAGCGCTATCTCGAGGTTGAGCGCGCCGATCTGTTCTTCGGTGAAATGGGAGTTGAGCTCTTCCCAGATGCCGTCGGTCACTCCCTCGGCGCCGTCCTGCAGCCGGGTGGCGGCCTCGGCCAGCGCCAGTGCCGCGCGCTCCGCATCGGTGTAGAACGGCGCCTCGCGCCAAGCGGCCACGTTGTGCAGACGCTCGTCGGTGTCACCTGCCCTCTTACCCCCGGCGACACTGGCGTGGACGCAGGCCGAACAGCTGTTGATCTGGCTGGCGCGCAGGTGGACCAGCGCGAGCAGCTTCGGGTCGACGCCGCCGGCGGCGATCGCCTTCTGCAGGTGCCCGATCGCCTTCCACACGTCGGGGTTGTCGGTGTTCTTGTTCTTCAGTCGGTTCTGCATGGCAGGGTGCTCTCCTCGGTCGGGGTTACCTTGCCGGGCCGGTGCCCGTCACCCCTATGACGGAGCAGCTCCCAGGGAGGTAACACCATGTCCGGCACTCAGCCCGCCGATCTGATGGCCGCGGCCTTCGAGGCCCACCGCGACCGGCTCACGGCCGTTGCCCACCGCGTGCTGGGTTCGCACGCGGATGCGGACGACGCGGTGCAGGAGGCGTGGCTGCGTCTGTCCCGCCAGGACGCCGGCACCATCGACAATCTCGGCGGCTGGCTGACCACCGTGGTCGGCCGCATCAGCCTCGACCTCCTGCGCTCCGGCCGTACCCGCCCGACCGTCCCCCTCGACGACGGACTGCCGGAACGCGTCGTGACCCTTGACGACGGCCAGGCTCCGGAGGAACTCATGGCGCTGGGCGACTCAGTGGGCCCGGCGTTGCTGACGGTCCTGGACTCGCTGCGCCCGGACGAACGTCTGGCGTTCGTGCTGCACGACGTGTTCGCCGTCCCGCACGGGGAGATCGGCACCATCCTCGGCAAGTCCGCCGACGCGACGAAGATGCTCACCAGCCGCGCCCGCCGGAAAGTGCGGGCGGCCCGGCAGTCGGCGCACGACCGGCAGCAGCAACGTGAGGTCGTCGGGGCGTTCCTGGCGGCGGCTCGCGAAGGCCACTTCGGGCGGCTGCTGGAACTGCTGCATCCCGAGGTCGAGTTCACCGTCCACACGCCCGGCGGGCGGTTCGTCACGATCGGGGCCACCGAGGTCGCGGGCCGCGCCCGCGTGGCCGGCGGCGCGGCGCGCGGACGTGCGGCGACCGTGAACGGGCGACCCGGCGTCCTCGCCTGGAACGAGGACGGCACCCCGATGTCCCTGCTCGCCTTCACCGTCGCCGACGGCCGCATCACCGGGATCACCGCCGTAGTGGACCCTGCCGAACTCGCGCGCCTGGACCTCCCCGGCCCGGTGTTCCGGTGAGTGCCCCCACCGCGCTCCACGGGTCCGGATGTCCCGAACCTGGCGGTGCCCGGAAGCCGTAGGCGGCGGGACAGCACGGTGCTGCGCGGCAAGGCCCTCGAAGACGACGACCAGTCGGGCGCCCTTCGGGGTGTCCCGGCGGACGTGGACCCCGTCGAGGGCAAGGGGGTCCGGTACGAGGACGCGGGCCTGATGCTCGGCGACGCGGGCGGGCTCTGCCTCTTCGAGTGCCGGAGCTGCCCGGGGCGCCGGGTCAAGGTGCGTTACGACTGCGCCTGAGACGCGGAGGCGCCGCCGCGGATGGGCGTGCGGGTCATCGTCGCGTCGGGCGTACCGCGCGGACGTGTGCGGCCGAGAGGTGGAGCTCGTACGGCATGGCGCAGTCGGAGGAGAGGGTCGCGACGAGGGTTCCGCAGGAGCCGCACACCTGGTTCATACCGCCGTCCGGGGCGGCTCCGCAGCAGGCCGGAGCCGCATGCTGCAGCTCCAGGCCGCGCGCGTCGTCCGGGTCGACGACGATGTTCCCCCGCGGGCCCCGCGACACCAGCGGCTGCCCGGCGGCGTTGCGGTACGTCCCGAGTCGCGGCATCACCGGTCCCGGGACCTCGGCGACGACCAGGGGCGCGCCGTACGGTTCCGTCTCGATCGCGTAGTGGCCGGACGGTACGGTCGCCGGCAGCGGACGCGGCTCGTCCGCCTCCGACCAGGCGTGGTAGGGGGCTTCGGGAACCGCGGGCAGCGGCATGAGCGGGCCGGTCAACCGAACCCCGCACGTCGCGCACACGAACACCACGACCCCCTGGGGCCGGTCCGTCCGCTGCTCCATCGGGGCCGCCTAACCCGCCTCTTGGAGCTTCTCGTGCTGCCGCTTCATGAGAGCGGGCGGGATCGGATCCCCCTCATGGGAGGTGAGGTAGACGGCAAGCGACCCGTTGGTGCGCACGACCGTCATCGTCAGCCCCTTGTGAGGGGCACGGGTGCTGACGGCGGAGAAGGCGACGGAGTCGTCCCCCACGCCGGCGGAGGGCAACGCCTTGACGGTGTCCTGGTCCTTCCAGCCCCGCTGGGAGGTGACCTCGAAGTCCTTGCACGCGGCGGCAGCCGCCTTCAGCTCGCGCATCCACGCCTCGGCCTCGCCCTCCGGGTAACTGGTGAGGACGACGCTCCCGACGCCACCACCCGTAGTGGCCTCGCCCTCGGCCTCGAGGGCCGCCGAGGCGGTAGCGGTGGCTTCGTGCCGCGGGGTGACGCTCCGCAGATCCGCCAGCGGCTGACAGGCGGGATCGGTCGCCGTGACCACGTCCACCTCCTCCAGGAGGGGCTCGCTCTGGGGCGTCGCCTCGAAGCCGGAGTGCTTGCCGCTCAGCACGGCGTCCGAAAGCGCCGCGGAAGTGAGCGGCGCGCTCCCGTTCCCGCCCGTCTCCCCACCGGAACAACCGACCGCCGCGGAGGTCAGGACGAGGAACACCACCGCTCCCCGTATGAAGCCGCCACGCACGCCGTTTCCCCCCACTCGCCGAACCATGAAGATCACATTCTGCCAGGGTGACGACCGCCGCCCGCCGGCGCACTGCCATAGGCTGGCGGCCATGCCTGCTCACAGCCCTGCATTCGTGGTCGACGACGACGTCGAGGTGCCCGTTCCCGCTGCGGGCGAGGTCTGGACCGTCGGCGCCGTCATCCTCAACGGGGACGGCGCGGCCTTCGCTCAGAAGAGGAGCGCGGACCGGCGGCTCTTCCCCGACTCCTGGGACATCGTCGGCGGCCATGTCGAGGCCGGCGAAACGGTCCTGGAGGCCCTGGCACGCGAGGTCGCGGAGGAGACCGGCTGGCGCCTGCGCCGCGTGCGGCGGTTCCTCGGCACCACGACCTGGACGGGGGACGACGGCGGTGGGCTCCGTCACGAGGCCGACTATCTCGTGGAGGTCGAGGGCGACTTGGACGCTCCCGCGCTGGAGTGGGCCAAACATCGCGCCTACGGCTGGTTCGGCCGCGACGACCTCGCCCGCCTTCAGGAGAACCGCCGGCCCGGGGAGTTCCTCGTCCACGATCTCATCGCCCGGGCTATCGAGGAGCGTCCGGCGACGTCCTAAGGCGTCTCCTGTTCCTCGTAGCTGCGTACCTCGCCGATCAGGCGGTGCAGGAGGCTGCGCGCGGCGGCGATGTCGGCCGTGGGGATGTCGGCGGTCAGTACCTGATGGATCGCGCCGGCGCGGGTGGTGATCCGCTCCAGGGTGGTGCGTCCGAGCGGGGTGAGGGTCAGGAGCGGTGATCCGCGGTGGTCCGGGTTCGGATGGAAGTCCGCGAGGCCCTCGCGGACGAGGTCGTTGGCGACCCGCTGTACTCCCTGGCGGGCGATCCCGAGGCGGCGGGCGGCTCGGGCGACGGGCATCGGCTCGTCGGAGACCACGCTGAGCAGTTGCCAACGGGCCTGGGTCTGCCCCTCGGCCGCCGCGACGCCCTCCCCCATCCGGCGGAGCAGCCCGGCGGCCTCGAACACGTCCGCGACCAGCAGCGCCAGCTCTTCGGACACCCCGCACCCTCCCTCGGACCCTAGGACGACAGCACGATGACAGTTCGTTAACCTCTTGTCATCCTACCGGTGCGGTACGGCGGGGGCGCGGGCCGGAGGGCGAAGCCGTGGCGCTCGCGCTCCTGGACCTCCGGGACCGGCTGCAGAATGATCACCTCGCCGGTCTGCCCGACGGGCCGACCGCCCTCGGGACCGGTCCTTGGGACGCGAGCCGGCGCGGCCGGGGGTTCAGGCCAGGCGGGTGCTGATCCGGTAGCGCATGTCGCCGGCCGCGCGGCGGATCTCCTCGGGCTGCCCGTCGTCCTCCAGCACCCCCAGGAGCACCATCAGCGCCCGCGCCTCGTCTGCGCTGATCAGCTTCAGGCGGGGCTCGGTCACCCCGTCGAGCAGTGCGTCCAGCAGGTCCACCACGTCGTCCATGTCCATGCTCACATCAACGCCCGACGCCCCGGGGATGTCACCCGGGGGACGGTGCACGCCGCTCAGCGGCTCGCGCGCAGCTGCCAGAACAGCCGGTTCTCCAGGGCTGCGGTCAGGTACGGGACGCCGTCGGTGTACCCGGATCCGTGCGCGTCGCCGAGTATCCGCGCGGCCAGGCCGCGATGGGCCGACTTCCAGCGCTGGTGCCGGCCCTCCAGCCGGCCGAGCGCGGCGTCGAGGCGGTTCCATTCCGCCCGGTCGGGCCCTCCCTCACGGCGGAGGTCGAGGTAGGCACGGGTGACGGTGTCGTGACCGGCGGCCCGCGCCTCGGCCCGTACGGCGGGCACGCTCGTGAAGGCGGTCGAGTGCAGCCGCGGGGCCGGGGGCACTCCGCAGAGGCTCTCGAAGCGCTTGTACTGCTCGGACTGGATGGCGCTGGCGCCCTGGGTGTAGTGCCGGAAGGAGGAGAAGTGGTCCGCGCGCATCGTGGCGACCGTACGGAAGAGTCCGGCGGCCCGCTCGAAGATCGCCGACGCGTCGTCCATTCGCTCGGCGCTTTCCCCCGGACATCCCGCCCGCAATGCGGAAACGGCCGATTCCACATGGTGCGCCATTGCCGTGAAGAGCATTTCGTGGGCCTGGAGGATACGGATGAAGAAGTATTCGTCGTGGAGTACGTAGACCGGCTGGACGGTGACGTCGAACCACGCCCAGGCTCCCGCGGCCGGCGGCCGGGGCAGGCGGTCGGCGAGTTCCCGCAACCGGGAAGCGGGAGTTCCGTCCAGTCGTGACGGCAGGTCGCGGGCCTCCGGCCCACCGAGGCCCGCGGCGACGAACCTCAGGGCGTGCCGCAGCCGCGTCCGTACCGTTTCCGCGTCCGGTCGGCCCCGGCCGGGGCCCTCCCGCGACCCGGTCGCGGCCCCGACCTCGAACCGGACGACATCGGCCATGAGCAGGGTGGCCATCCGGTCGGCGCTCCGCACGGAATTCCGTGCGTCCAGGAGAAGCTCCAGAACCGGCAGCGAAAGATACGTACGGTTCCAGAAACGGTCCTCGTGCTTGTCCAGCGAACAGTCGAGGAAAGCGTGGAGGAGCGGAAGGCCCGCCGCATTCCGGTCACGGATTTCTCCCAGCCGCTTCAGCATGCGTTCCGGCAGGAAATGTTTTCCCGTCCGTCGCACGTGGTCGTTGACGGACCGGGCCAGGGCGAGGCCGTCGGATCCCACCGGTATCCGGTCGGCGGCCACCCAGCGTCCGGCCGGCCGTAGGGCCGACGCACACCGCTCGTCCTGAGGAGTCATCGCCACTCACCTCTCCCGTGTCGCTGTGCGGCGGCGCTGACCTCCACCAGACAGGACCGAGGGACCGTCGGTCATGTCTCGGACTTTCGTGTCTTGACAGCGACGGGAGCAGTACCCCTCCGAGCAGCACCCCCTCCCCCACACCTCTCGCACAGGTCGCGTCTCGACGGGCTCCCCGGGCCGGGCCGGGGAGGGTGACGCTAGGGTGATGTCATGCCCGCCATGATCGTCCCGCCGCAGCGGACCCTGCGACTGGAACCCGTCACCGCCGACAACTTCGACGCGGTGTGTGCCGTGCAAGTGCGCCCCGATCAGACGCACTTGGTCTCCCCCGTCGTGAAGTCCCTCGCAGAGGCCTACGTCCACCCCACCTGCGCCTGGCCGCGTGCCGTCGTCGACGGGGGCGACGTCGTCGGCTTCGTGATGGCCTTCCACGACATCGTCTGGGACCCGGCGACCGATCCGACCGACCGGCGCAGCGGCATCTGGCGCCTCACGATCGACGCCGGCCATCAGGGCAAGGGCTACGGCCGCTTCGCCGTGCACTCCGTCGTCGACGAGATCCGCCGCCGCGGCACCCACGGGGCGGTCCACGTCAGCTGGCACCTCGGCCCCGGCAGTCCCGAACCCTTCTACCTGGGACTCGGGTTCACCCCCACCGGCGAACTCAGCGGTGACGAACGCGTGGGCGTGCTCACCCTCGACGCGGCCGCACCTCCGGCGGGCTGAGGACCACGGTCCCCCCGGGCCCCGGCGCCAGCCCCGCCTCGGGCCCGGACCCGCCCGCGCGGAAGGCCTGGGGGCTCATCCCCCGGACCCGTTTGAAGGCCGCCGACAGGGCGAAGGCGCTGCCGTAGCCGACCCGGCGGGCCACCCGCTCGACCGTGGCGTCGGGCTCGCGCAGCATGTCCGCCGCCAACGCGAGCCGCCAGCCCGTCAGATAGCCGACGGGCGGCTCCCCCATCACCTCCCTGAACCGGCGGGCCAACGACGCCCGTGACACCCCGACCCGTACGGCGAGTTCCGCCACCGTCCACGCGTGCGCCGGGCTCTCGTGCAGCAACCGCAGTGCCGGGCCGACGACCGGATCGCTCTGGGCGCGGAACCAGGCGGGCGCGCTCGAGTCCGCCGCCGACGGCCACGCCCGCAGGACCCCGATCAGGAGCAGGTCCAACAGCCGGTCCAGCACCACCTCCTGGCCCGGCTCCTCACTGGAGATCTCGGAGGCGAGCAGGTCGATCAGCGTCGCGTCCGCGGCCTTCGCCGGTCTGACCAGGATATTCGGCAGTGCGCCCAGCAGCCGGCGGCCGATCTCGCTCGGCGCCTGATAGGTGCCGCTGAGCATCACCGCCGAACCGGCGTGCTGGTGGGCGACTCCCCAGGTCCGCACACCCAGCGCCATGGAGTCCGTGACGTCCTCCCCCTCCGGTGTGCTGCACCGCTGGTCCGCTCCCACCGTCACCGTCACGGGTGTGTCCGGGGAGTCGGCCACGGTGTACGGGTCGGGCCCGCGCACCAATGCCACGTCGCCCGGGGCGACCCGTACCGGCTCTCCCCCGTCGGGCAGCAGCCACGCGGAACCGCGCACCATCGTGGCGACCGACAGCGGAGCGCGGTCCTCGATCCGCATGGCCCACGGCGGGTTGAGGACGGACTTGAGGAGGAAGGCCCCCCGGGCCTGGGGGCCTTCGAGCAGGCCGGTCAACATGTCCATGGGTACATCTTCTCCGCCGCGGTGCTCGGGGCCGGTCAGGCGGAAGGGACGTCCCAGACTCCGGTGGCCGCTGCCTCGCGGGCGAAGTCCGCGAAGTCCCTGGGCTTGCGGCCCAGGACCTCCTCGACCCCGTGGACGAGGTGCGCGTTGCGCCCGTCCAGGATCAGGGTGAACAATGCTGCGAAGTCCTCCGGGAGACCGTGCTCCCGCAGTTCCGCGCGGTACGCCTCGTCCGTGACGGGTACGTAGGAGATCTCCCGGCCGGTGACCTCCGACAGCTCGGCCGCGACGTCGGCGAAGCTCATGAGCCGGGGACCCGACAGCTCGTACGTCCTGCCGATGTGCCGGTCGTCGGTCAGCGCGGCCACCACCACGTCGGCGATGTCCTCGGTGTCGACGAACGCCTCGACGCCGTCCGCGGTCGGCAGGGCGATCACCCCGGCCAGCACCGGCTCCAGGAAGAAGCTCTCGTCGAAGTTCTGGTTGAACCAACTGGCCCGTACGACCGTCCAGTCGGCCCCCGACGCCTTCAGCTTCTCCTCGCTGAGCTGCGCGGCCTCCTCTCCCCGCCCGGACAACAGCACGAGGCGGCGTGCCCCCGCGGCGACCGCCGCCTCGGCGAAGGCCCCCACCTGCTCGGGGGCACCGGGGAAGGCAAGGTCGGGGTAGTAGGTCACGTACACCCGGTCGACGCCTTCCAGTGCCGGGAGCCAGGTGGTGGGCTCGTTCCAGTCGAAGGCCGGTGTGCCGCTGCGGGACCCCACCCGGACGGGCAGGCCCTGGGCCGTCAGCTTCTCGGCGACCTTGCGGCCGGTCTTGCCGTTCCCTCCGATGACCATGCTGAGCGCCCGGCCGGTGGTCTGCGTGTCGTTCGTCGTCTGCGTTGTCCGCGTCGTCTTCGTCATGACCTCAGTCAAGACGAGCGGCGCGAGACGCGACATAGCCGAAACGCTCATGCGCATACGCGAGCGTCTACGAGGACGACGCGGTCACCTCTTCCCAGCACGACTGCAGCTGTGCACGGAGGGACGGCAGGGATCCGGCATGGCCGTACAGGACCAGCACGAGCCTGCCGGGCTCGACGCTGTCAGGCTGCCGCGTGTACGACCAGTGCCTTCCGGCGCGCAGCAAGGACCTGCTCTCGGAGGGCCGCCGGTGGTGGTCGGGGACAATGGGCCACGGCTCAAGTCGACCGGGGGGAACGGATCATGCGTGTCGGGGTGTACCTCGCTCATCCGCGGGCGGGCAGTTTCAACCATGCGGTGTTCGACGCCGTCGTGGACGAGTTGGAGGGCCGCGGGTGCCGGGTGGTCGCGCACGATCTGTGCGCCGAAGGCTTTCCGCCCCTGCTGTCCGCCGAGGAGACGGGCACCGTCTCCCCGGCCGCGAGCGCGGACGATCCGCAAGTGGCCCTGCACCGGCGGGAGGTGGCCGGGCTCGACGCCCTGGTGTTCGTCCACCCGAACTGGTGGGGCATGCCGCCGGCCGTCCTGACGGGCTGGGTGCAGCGCGTCCTCGTGCCCGGCGTGGCCTACAAGCTGGGTACCGCCGACGGGGAGCCCGCCGGGCTGCTGTCGGCCGGCCGGGCCCTCGTGCTGAACACCTCCGACACCCCGGGCGAGCGTGAGGAGAGCGAGTTCGGCGACCCGCTCCAGCGGATCTGGGCGGCGTGCGTCCTGCCGTACGTGGGAGTCGTCGACGTGCGCCGGGTGGTCTTCCGTACCGTCACCGACTCCACCGACGAGACCCGCCGGGCCTGGCTCCTGCAGGCCCGGCGGGAGGCGGCCGCGCTGCTGGCCCGACCCCTGCAGGGGGCCGCGCTGCCGGCCTGACCCCCTGCAGGGGGCCGGGCCGCACTCAGGCCGCGGGGATCGTCGACGTCGGCGTGTTCCAGCCGGAGATCCGCAGCCGGGGCGCGCTTCCGTGCAGGTCCGCGGTCCGGTACGTCGCCGTCAGCGTGACCGACTCCCCCGGCCAGAGGCTGACCTGGTTGTCGGTCCACCGCACGGGCAGCACCGGGGTTCCCTGCTCCCCCACCAGGTGGACGTCCGTGAGCAGGGCCGGGGTGGCGCCGGTGCCCGCATGGCGCAGGGTCACGGTCGTCGTGGTCGTCCCGGAGGCGTCGGCAGTCGTGGAGGCCGTGGCGGCGACGGCCGTCCGCGGCATCGCGTCCAGCCCGCGCAGGTCTGCGTAGGAGGTGGTGGGCGTGTAGTACCAGTCGCTCCGCTCGTAATCGAGGACGTCCTCCTCCGTCGAGAGCCAGTAGACGTTGCGGCTCACCTCCCGTCCGGCGGCGTCGGTGAGCAGCAGCCTGGCCAGGTACGTGGTGGGCAGGCCCGGCACCGACGCGGGGACCGTGAGCACGGTGCTGCTCGCGCCGCCGCCGGCAACGCTCAGGCCGGTCGCCGTGCGGTCGTACTTCTGTGTGCCGTCGGGGGCGAAGAGCGTCACCCGGGCGGTCAGTCCTGAGGCGGGTGCGGTGCGGTTGTTGACGACCGCCACGGAGCGGTCGTCGTACCCGTACTGGACGTGCAGGGGTTCGTTCGCCTTCTTCGCGCCGAAGTAGGCGCCGCCCTGGTCGAGGTAGCGGTCCACGAGCTGCCAGTGGAGCGAGGTCCAGCCGCTGTTGAACATCCAGTAGACGACGCCGGTCGACGGGTCCGAGGGGTCCTTGGCGTTGCGGGCGTACGCCTCGAACTGCGCGCGCACGTTCTCGTACTGGGCGAGCTGCGCCTTGCGTACGTAGTCCTCCAGGCTCGCCGGGGCCCCGTAGCGGGCGGTGAGGGCGGCGCCGTAGAGCTCCAGCGTGTCGAAGGTGGCGGACGGGGAGCGGTGGTACTGGGGTGCGGTCGGGTCCTTCCACAGGGTTTCGAGTTCGGCCGGGGTCATCATGCGGCGCAGTGTGTCGAGGGTCGGGACGTCGGGGCCGGCGCTGGTCTCGGAGTTGAAGCCGCTCGCTCCTCCCTCGCGCTTGTCGTACCAGTAGCCCGGCGGGACCCAGTCGTACGGTCCGGTCATCTTCATGCCGGAGCGGCCGGTGATCGGGGACGAGGTGTCGGAGGCGGCGGGGATCACCGGGGCGGTCCAGTCGGCGGCCTTCAGCGCGTCGAGGTAGCCGCGCTCGATCTCCTCGTTCGGTGCGGCGTCACTGCCGATCAGGAAGGAGATCACGCTGGGGTGGTGGCGCAGCCGGGCGGCCTCGGCGGCCATCGAGGCCCGGGCCACGGAGTGGTCGGCGCCGGACCAGCGTTCACCGGAGCCGGAGCGGTTGGTCTCGCCCTCCCATTTGGTGCAGCACTCCCAGCCGGGGAGGGTGAGGATGCCGTGCCGGTCGGCGAGGTCGAAGAACTCGTCGGGCTCGATGTGCCCTTCCAGGCGCAGGGTGTTCAGGCCGAGGTCGAGGGCGTACTTCAGGCGGTCCTCGGTGTAGGTCGGGTCCCAGCGGAGGAACTCGTCGGGGGACCAGCCGCCGCCCTTGATGAGGAGGGGGCGGCCGTTGACCTCGTACCGGCGGGCGCCGTCCGCGTTGAGGGGTGCGCGTACGTCGCGGATGCCGAAGGCCTGGTGGGCGGTGTCGGAGGGGGTGGCGTTCACGGTGGCCGTGAGGTGTAGCGCGTACATCGGCTGCCCGCCCATGTGGGCCGGCCACCACACCCGGGGCGATTCCAGCCTCAGCACGGGGTGTTCGGCGGGTGCGAAGACCACCGCCCGCGTCTCGTGGGGGGCGAGCGTGACGGTGCGGCCGAAGGGCGCGCCGCCGCCGACGGTGCCGGACAGGGTCGTGGTGACGGTGGCGTCGGAGTCGTTGCGCAGCCGGGCCTTGACGGTGAGGTCGGCGGACGCCATGGACGGCAGGGCGAGGGCGGTCACCACGTGGGCGTCGCGCAGGGCGACCGGTCCGGCGCGGCGGACGGTGACGTCGCGGACGATGCCCATGTTCTGGTCCGGGGGCGGTTGCAGCCAGTCGAGCCAGCCCATGGTGAGGTGCTTGCGCGGGTTGTTGGGCTGGATCCGGAAGGCGACGGTGTTGGTTCCGGGCCGGACGAGGGCGGTGACGTCGAACTCGTGACGGGTGTAGGCGCCGGTGACCGTGTCGGCGGTGGCGATCCGGTGACCGTTGACGTGGACGTCGGCGGCGGAGATGACGCCGCTGAGGTCCAGGTGGGTACGGGCCGTCGTGTCGGCGAGGGTGAAGTCGGAGCGGTACCACCAGGGCACGGCGAAGTCCGCGGCGGGAATCAGCTTCTGCCGGGTGGAGTGGAACGGGTCCGGGTACACACCGGCGGCGAGCAGCGCGGCGAGGACGGTGGACCGGGGGCCCGCGGAGTACCAGCCGGTGGCCGGATAGCCGGGGCTGGACACGGCTTCGGCCGTGTCGGTGACCTTGGCCGTGGACTGGACGGCGTAGCCCGAGAGGGGGGTCGCGCTGCCGGGTGCGTCGGGGACGACGGTCGTCGGCGCCGTGGCCGACGCCGGCGTACGGGGTGCCGCCCCGGGGCCGGGTACGGCGGGGTTCGCCGCGCCGGAGGTGCCCGCGGCGAGGAGGAGCGCCAGGCCGGCCACGGCGAGGGCGACGGCCCTCGTGCGGTGGCGGCGGTGCCGGCAGTGGGGGCGGTGGCGGCAGGGGTGGGCGAGGCGGCGGAACACGGGGCCTCCCGCGGGACCGGGCCCTGGATCGGGCGCGGCCGACGGCGGGCGCGGCTGGTCCCGGGCTGTTCATCGGGGTGGGTGCGTCCCGCCCGCTGCGCGGCGGCCGGGCCGGAGGGATCGAGCATGCCACGGGCGCGGCCGCGTGCGGTGGCGACAGCCCGTGGGGCGCCGAACCTTCTCATCCCGCCGGACCTTATCCCGCCGCGCCGCTTTCCGGGCGCCCCGCGCCCCGCGCCCCGCGCCCCGCGCCCGCTCAGGGGAGCACGACGGCCGGATAGTCCTCGGTGTAGGACTCGCCGTCCGCCCCGTGGTAGGTGCAGGTACGGGCGGCGGTGTCGACCTGGTACCAGACGATGCCCGCGTCCCAGCAGCCGCGAACGAACTCCGGGAACGTCGTTTCCCCGGCCTGGTCCGCGCGCAGCGCCGCGATCAGGCCGGCCCGGTCGAACGGCGGTGCCGCGGCGAAGCCGGTGACGAGCGGCTCGCCCTGGACGACGACGTGACCGTGCTCGGTCAGGTAGAGGAAGGCGTTGGAGGGTACGGCCATGCGGCAGAGGCTCACGCCGGCCTGCCGCAGGCTCTCGGCGAGGTAGGGGAAGCCGCCAACCCTCGGCCGGGCGGCCGCACCTCGCTCCATGGCGGCCTGCAGACGACTGATCGCATCCCTGTCATTCATGACACCATGATGACAAACAGACAACATGTTGTCCAATTCAGGACCCCCGGTCCCCCTCGCGACCCCACACGGCCCCGCACGGCCCCGCACGGCCCGTTAAGCCGTAGCCCTGACCTGCGGCGGCTTTTAAGATCTTCGCCATGGCTACGAGACTCGTGCAGATCAACATGAAGGCCCATGACGACTCCGCGCTCGGCCGGTTCTGGGCGGCGGCGCTCGGGTGGGGCATCGACAGCGAGGCGCCCGGCGTGACGAACCTCGAACCCGTGGGCTTCAGCTACCCCGACCCCAGCGCCGTCTGCATCGACCTCATCGCCCGTCCCGAACCCAAGGCGGTGAAGAACCGGGTGCACCTCGATCTGGCGACCACCTCCGCGGCTCACCAGGCGGAGCTGGTCGCGCGCCTGCGGGAGCTGGGTGCGACGCTCGCCGACGTGGGTCAGGACGACGTCCCCTGGACGGTCATGGCCGACCCGGAGGGCAACGAGTTCTGCGTCCTGGAACCCCGTCCGGTCTACGAGGGCACCGGGCCGATCGCCGCGGTGGTGGTCGACTGTGCCGACCCGCGGGCGATGGCCCGGTTCTGGGACGAGGCGATGGACTGGAAGCTCCACGAGGTCACCGACGACCGGGCGACCATGCGTTCCGCCCAAGGCGTCGGCCCGTACCTGGAGTTCATCCGCACCCCCGACACCAAGAGCGGGTGGAACCGCGTGCACCTCGACATCAGCCCCTACCGCGGCGACGACCCTGCGGTCGAGGAAGCCCGGCTGCGCGCCCTGGGTGCCACCGACCCCGGTATCGACCAGTCCGCGATCTCCTGGAGAATTCTGGCCGACCCGGAGGGCAACGAGTTCTGCCTGCTCTCCCCCCGCTGACCCTCTCGACCCCTCGCCGCCCCCTCGCCGACCCCGCGCAACGGCCACCGGTACGACCCCGCCCCCGCACGGCTCGGGCGGCCCGTCCTCCAGGCATGGAGGCACGCACTCGCCGCACGACTGCCGCGACCGGACGCGCGTACGGAAGGGCGATCCGCGTCGTGTCGTTCTACGACAGGCTGATGCGCCGACGGGTGGACCTGCCCGCGCCGTTCCGGTCCTCGGCGGGGCCGGCCGGATGCGTGGCAGGCGTCCGGCTCCGCGGTAGGGGGCGGGTGGGGCGCGCCCCTCCCGACGGAACGGACGCGTCCGCCCCGCCCGGATCCGCGTCCACCGCCAACGGCACCGCCACCGTCACCGCCACCGCCTCCATCGGCAACCACGTCCCCTACGCCGCCGCCCCGGACCTGCTGCCCGCAGGCGTCCGCGCGGGCGTGGGCGTGGGCGCCACCCGAGATCCCGTCCGGTCCTGGCGGGAGGCCCGGACGGCCCTCCGCTTCACGGCCGCGCGCCGACCGGTCGTCCGCTACGCCGACCTGGGCGCGCCGACACTGCCGGCCGAGATACCCGAGGACGTCGCACGCGCCCACCACGACGTGGCCGCGATCGCCCCCACGACGTGGCCGTGGTCGCCCGCCTCGCGCGCCATCCGGAGGACCTGGAGACCCTGGCCGCCTTCCGCGCCACGCTCCCTGCGCCGCACCGCCGACGGACTCCCCTTCCGCCTCCACCTCCACCTCGGACTGCACCTGCACGTGCACCTGCAGCACGGGGCAGCGTCGCCCGCAGGATCGAACAGATCACGAAGCCCCCGGGCATCGAACGCCCACCCCGGAGGCCTCGTGCGGGCCGCGCTCGCCCTCACCGCGCGGCGGCTGCTGACCACTGACACAACAACGGACCGTGCCGCAAAAATTGTTGAATGTTGCCACAATGGCCAGGAATATTCGCTCAATTTGGTGACTTGCGTACTGATGTTTCATCATCATGACTGCACGTCAGCTTTCGACGTGCGTCGAGGAGGCGGGGGCGCCGGGGGGTCCCCCGTTCGTACCGGCAGATGCGGCAGGCGAGTCCTTGCTCTCGCCGTGCCCCGCCGTGGCTCCCGTCCCACTTCCGTCACCTAGGCAAAGGCCCATGTCCGCCCAGCAACTCTCGGACCTCATACGTTTCGCCCGCCACAACTCGCCCTTCTACCGGGACCTCTACGCATCCCTGCCGGCGCACGCCGACCGGCTCACCGACCTTCCGGTGGTCGACCAGGAGGCGTTCTGGGCGGCCAACACCCTGTACGACAGCCGCGTGCTGACCGGCCCGCTCAGCGAGGCCACGGTCTACAAGACCGGCGGCACCACCGGGTCGCCCAAGTTCTCCGTCTACACCCGCGACGAGTGGCGCACCTTCGTCACCTCCTTCGGGCAGGGCCTCGTGGACACCGGGCTGCGCCCCGGGCACCGCGTCGCCGACCTCTTCTACGCCGGGGAGTTGTACGCCAGCTTCCTGTTCGTCCTCGACTCGCTCGCCCACGCGCCCGTGGACAACGTCCGCCTGCCCATCGGCGGCGGCGCGCCGCTGGAGTCGACGATCCCGACGCTGCGCGATCTCGCGGCGCAGGTGCTCGCGGGCACTCCCACCACCCTGTGCCGGCTCGCCGAACAGGTCGTCGCGTCCGGCGTCCGCCTCGACTCCATCGAGCTGCTGCTCTTCGGCGGCGAGGCGCTCTTCGACGACCAGCGGCGCCTGCTGGCCACGGCGTTCCCCCACGCCGAGGCACGATCCGTCGGCTACGCCAGCGTCGACGCCGGCCTGCTCGGCCGCCCGGTACCGGGCGCCGATGCGCGGGTGCACCGGGCCTTCACGCCGTACTCCGTCGTCGAGATCCTCGACGACACCACGGAGGAGCCCGTCACCGAGCCGGGACGCCCCGGCCGGGTCGTCGTCACGAGCCTGTTCCGCCGTCTCATGCCGATCATCCGCTACCCCGCCGGAGACCGGGCCGAATGGACGGGCACCGGACCGGGACACTTCCGGATCCTCGGACGCGCCGAGGAAGGCGTACGGGTCGGCCCCGTGTCCCTCTACACGCAGGACGCCCAGGACGCCGTGGCCACCGCCGACACCGCAGGTCAGGTGGTCGGCATGCAGCTCGTCGTCCGCCGCTGGGACGGCCGCGACGGGCTCGTCCTGCGGCTGGCCACCGCCCCGGGCGGCGAACGAGACGCCGAACGGCGGGAGGCACTGGCCCGGGCCGTCGTCGCCGAGCTGGAGACCGTACGGCCGCTGTACCCCGACAGCGTGCGCGCCGGGTTCGTGCACCCGGTGTCCGTGGAGTGGGCGCGCCACCGCGACCTCGCCGTCAACCCGCGCTCGGGCAAGCTCGTCCGGGTCCTGGACGAGAGGCCTACGGCATGACCGCCCCGGCACCCGCTTCCGCCCCCACCCCCTCAGCCGAAACCGCAACCGAGACGGCGGCCGAGACCGCGGCCACGGCCACGAGCCCGGCCCGCACGGCCCGCCGGGCCCCGCTGATCCTGCGCAACCGCGCCTTCGCCGCCGTGTGGCTGGGCCAGGTCCTCACCCAGGCCGCCGTGCGGATGTTCCAGGTCGGCGTGTCCTGGTGGATCGTGGCCTACGCCGTGCGCGACGCCCGCGGTCTGGCCTCCGGGCTGTTCATGGCCGTCTGCACGCTGCCCGCCGTGGTACTGGCGCCCGTGGTGGCCCGGACCGTGGCCGGGTTCGCCCACCGCTCGGTGCTGCGGACCGCCGCCGGCCTGGCCGCGGCCACGGCCGGTGTCCTCGCGGTGTGGGCGCAGGGCGGCGGACCGCCGCTCGCCGGGGTGTACGCCGCCGGCCTGGCGCTGGCCACCTGCCAGGCGTTCTTCGACCCGTGCCTGACCACCTCGGTGCCGGAACTCGTCGACGACGCCGACATCGAGACGGCGACCGGCTTCGAGCTGTCCACCCAGTCCCTCGCGGGTCTCGGTGGAGCGCTGCTCGGCGCCCTCACCGTCGACCGGGCCGGAATGGCCTGGCTCGCCGCCGGCTGCGCGGCCGCCTACGCGGGCGCCGCCGTCCTCGTCGCGAGCGCCCGCTTCCGCGGGCCGGCGTCGTCCGCGGCCGGCCCGGACGAACCGCCCGCGCGGCGCCCGCTCCGCCGCATCCTCGGTGAACTGCCCCACGTACGCCGGATCCTGGTCTGTTTCACCGCGGCGAACCTCTTCACCGCCGCCGTGTTCGTCGTCATCCCGCTCTACACCCGCTCCGTCCTCGGCGGCGGTGGCGGCACGGTCGCCCTGCTGGAGGCCTCGCTGGGTACGGGCGCCCTGATCGGTGCCTTCACCGGCACCCGCGTGCCGGGCCGGCCCACGGTCGCCGGTGCGTACTGCCTGGGCCTGATGGCCCTCGCCCTGGCGCTGCCCGGCCTGTTCGCGCACCGTCTGGTCATCGCCGCCTGCCTGGTGGTGGCGGGCTGGTGCGCCGGGGCCGTCAGCGTCCGCTTCGTTGCCCTCTTCCAGCGGCTGGTGCCGGCCGCCGACAAGCCCGGCTTCTTCGCCGTGATGCAGGCCGTCCTGGGCGCCTCCCTGCCGGTGGCGTCCCTGGTGTTCGGCTCCGCGGGCGACGTCCTCTCCCCTCAGACGCTGTGCCTGGTCCAGGGCGTCGGCCTGCTGCCCGCCGCCTGCGCGCTCGCCCTGCCGGGGACCCGTGCGCCCGAACCCACGCCCTCGGCGGAAACGCGAACCCCAGGAGGTGCCCGGTGAGCACCCTCACCACCCCGGTCATCGCCCCGGCCACCCGGGCGGACATCGCCGAACTGCGCCAGCTCTACTACGCCGTCTACGGCCCCCACTACCCGGTGGCGCTCGGTACGGACCCGGCCGAGATGGCCCTGCTCATGGCGGACCCGCACTCCCTGTGGCTCGTCGCCCGCTGCGCGGCCACCGGAGCCCTGACCGCGTCCGCCGCCATCCACGGCGAGGCCGGCAGCCGCATCGCCCGGCTGGAAGGCATCGCCGTACACCCCGAGCACCGCTCCGCCGGTCTGGCCGCCGCCCTGACCGAGGCGCTCTGCGCCGAGATGCTGGACACGGGCAGGCTGGACTCGGTGTACGCGACCGTCCGCACCGTCGGGTCCGGCCCCCAGCGGGTCGTCGCCCGCAACGGCTTCCGCCCGCTGGGCATCCTGCCCAACGCGGTGGATCTCAGCAGCCGCGAGAGCCTCGCCCTCTACGCGCGTCATTCCCCCGGTGTGCTCGACCGCCGGGTGCCCGTCACCGAAGTGCCCGCAGCACTGCTGCCGTTGCTGCGCACCGCCGGGGACGCCCTCGGCATCGGCTACCCCGGAGTGCGGGCCGCCGCCGTCCGCCCCCGTCCGGCACCCGGACACCAAGGCGGCGTCGAGCGGCTGGAGGTGATCGAGGCACCCGCGTTCGTACGCCGCCGCTTCCGCGAGCGGTTCCCGGGCGCGGAGGGCTGGTTCTACCCGCTGCACACCCCGAACGTGCTGCTCACGCCCGAGGACGGCCGGTTCGAGGTGTACGCGTACCTCAACCGCGCCGGCGGGTACTGCTCCCTGCTGACCGCCCACCCCGACCCGGCGGCCGCGGCCGCCCACCTCGAACCCGTCACCCGGGCCCTGGCCCGCGCGGGCGCCGGCTACGTCGAGGCGCTGGTGCCGCTGGCCCATGAGGAGGCGCTCTCGGCCTTCCTCGCCCAGGGTTTCGTCGCCGGAGCCCTCTACCCGGCGATGCGCGCGGACGGCGACGGCTTCCACGACTACGCCGTCCTGTCCCGCTCCAGCGAGCGGATCGACTTCCGCGGCGTCGCCGTCGAACCGCCCCTCCAGCCCTACCTGGACTGCTACGCGTCGGCCTGGGCGTCGGCGCACCTGCCCACACCATCCGAGGTTGCCCCATGAACCGCATGAACCCCCATCTCGCGCCGGTCGCCGTACCCGACCCGGCCCTCCTGCCGCACGTCCAACAGCTGTGCGACCTGACCGACCCGTACGCCCACGGGCCTGCGGTGGACGAGCTGTTCGCCGCCGCCATGGCGGAGACCCATGCCTGGCACGCCGAACGCTCCCCGTTCTTCCGCTCCCTGTACGAGGCCACTCCCCCGGCGGAGCCGTACCGTACGCCGCTCGTCCACGCGAACTTCTTCAAGCGGCACGAGGTGCTCTCCATCCCGCGCGAGGACGTCGAACTGCACCTGACCTCGTCGGGCACCACCGGCCAGAAGTCGCAGATGTTCTTCGACCACTGGACCATCCGCTCCGCCCAGCGCATGGTCGCCCGGATCTTCGAGCGCAACGGCTGGATCACCCCGGACCAGGAGGTCAACTACCTCCTGTACAGCTACGAGCCGGCCCCGTCCCTGAACCTGGGCACCGCCTTCACCGACAACTACCTGTGCGACTTCGCCCCCGCGCGCAGCGTCGAGTACGCGCTGCGCAACACCGGCGGCGACCACGAGTTCGACCCGTTCGGTTGCATCGCCGCGCTGCGCCGCTTCGAGCGGGAGGACGCCCCGGTCCGCATCCTGGGCTTCCCCGCCTTCCTCTTCTTCACGCTGGAGCGGATGCGGGCCATGGGGATGGCGCCGCTGCGCCTGCCCGAGGGCTCGCTCGTCGTCCTCGGCGGCGGCTGGAAGGGGCACGCCGACCGGCGCATCGAGAAGGAGGAGCTGTACGCGCGCGTCACCGAGCAGCTCGGCATCCCGGGTGAGCGGATCCGGGACACCTTCGGGTCGGTGGAGCACTGCATCCCGTACATCGAGTGCGACCACCACCGGTTGCACGCCCCCGTCTGGTCCCGGGTGACGATCCGCTCCACCCGGAGCCTGGAGCCCCTGCCGTACGGGGAGCGCGGCTACCTGCACCTGGTGTCGCCGTACATCACCTCGGTGCCGGCGCAGAGCGTGGTCATGGGCGACCTCGCTTCCCTCCGGCCCGGCGAAGCCTGCGGGTGCGAGCTGGAGACCCCCTGGTTCACCGTGCACGGCCGTGCCGGGGTGAGCCGCAACCGGAGCTGCGCGGTGGCCGCGGCGGAACTGATGAAGGGAATGGCGTGACCATGAGCATGCACCACCACTACTGGCAGGGTTCCTTCGTCGGCGACGAGGAGGCCGGGCGCCGCCTCGTCGAGCTGCCCGCGGCCGTCGAGGCCGCGCTGGCGACGGAGCTGGCGACCGAGACCGTCCTGGCCGCCTGCGACGCCCTGGCCACCGCGCTGTGCGACCCGGCCCACCCCGTGCACGGCCGGCTCGCCGCGCACCTGCCGGAGGGAGAGGACCCGGCGGTCCTGTCCGAGCTGGGCGTCGTCCTCGGCCGACGGGAACTGACCCGAAAGCTGCGCCGTGAACTGGGCGGCGCGGCTCCGGGCCGGCTGAACCGGGCGGATCCGCGCGAGACGGTCTACGAGGCGTGGGCGCCCGTCGGCCTGGTCGCGCACATCGCCCCGGGCAACGCGGCGACCGTGGCACCGCTGAGCATCGTCGAGGGCCTGCTGGCCGGGAACGTCAACGTGCTGAAGACCAGCAGCGCCGACACCCTGTTCACCCAGCACCTGATGGCCGAACTGGCGGCCCTGGACCCCACGGGTGCGCTGGCCGCGCGCATCGTCGTCCTGCGGTTCCCGTCGTCCCGGCAGGAGTGGCTGCGCCTGATGTGCGCACCCGCGGACGCCGTCGCCGTGTGGGGCGGGGAGGGCGCCGTGGACGGTGTGACGGCCCATGTGCCCGCCGGTTGCCGGCTGGTGGAGTGGGGGCACCGGATCTCCTTCGCCTACCTGACGAGGGACGCCTGGTCGGACGCCGTGACGCTCGGCGCCCTCGCGGACGACGTGTGCCTGCACGAGCAGCAGGCCTGCTCCAGCCCCCAGGTGGTCTACCTCGACACCGAGGACGAGGGCGAGGTGTTCGCCTTCGCCGAGCGGTTCGCCGCCGTGCTCGCGGCCCGCCCGCCGGCGGTGGGCGCCGCGTCGGCCCCCTCTCCGGATCCGGCGGAGGCGGCCGAGCTGACCACCACCGAGCTGGTGGCGCGGCTGGAGGAACATCTCGGTCTGACCCGGGTGTTCGCCGCGCCCGACGGTTCGTGGCGGGTCATGGCCGACACCCGGTCCCCACTCACCGCTTCTCCGCTGCACCGCAGCGTGTGGGTCAAGCCACTGCCGCGGAAGCGGATGATCGCCACCCTGCGCCCGATGCGCCGCTACCTGCAGACCGCGG
Organism: Streptomyces sp. NRRL S-378; assembly: GCF_000720645.1. Classification (NCBI taxonomy): domain Bacteria; kingdom Bacillati; phylum Actinomycetota; class Actinomycetes; order Kitasatosporales; family Streptomycetaceae; genus Streptomyces; species Streptomyces sp. NRRL S-378. The sequence goes on along the minus strand of NZ_JOBX01000014.1, from coordinate 2,774 downwards.
GAATCGCGGGCAGCCGGACCGACATCGCCGAGCTGTCGCGCACCGCCCTGGCCGCGGGTGTCACCCGGGTGACACCGGTCGGGGCCATGCTGGAGAGCTATGCGGGCGAGCCGCACGACGGCGTGTACGCCCTCCAGCGCTACAGCCGCCGCGTCGCGGTGCAGGCCGACCCGGCCGTCTTCGCCACCACCGCATGTCTGGACGACCTGGCCCGGCCCGTCGTCCTGCCGCCGCCGACGGGACCGCTGCTGGGCAAGGAGGACGTGCAGGAGCCGGGCCGGCGGGTGGCGCGCGCGGATGCCGAGCTGTACTTCCGCAGTGGCGGCAGCACCGGGGCGCCCGCGCTGTCGATCTTCAGTTACGACGACTACGACACGCAGATGCACGCCGCCGCGCGCGGCCTGCTCGCGGCCGGCTACGACCCGGTCGGGGACCGTACCGCGAACCTCTTCTACTGCGGTGCCATGTACGGCAGTTTCATCAGCTTCTTCTCCGTGCTGGAACGTCTCGGCGGGGTGCAGCTGCCACTGTCGGCCGGCCCCGACCACCGGGCGACGGCGCAGGCGCTCATCGACCACGGGGCCGACACCCTCTTCGGGATGCCCTCCTACCTGTGGCAGCTGCTGCACGCGGAGGCCGACGCACTGCGTGCGTACGGCGGCCTGCGCAAGGTCTTCTACGGCGGCGAGCACTTCACCCCGGAGCAGCAGCGCACGCTGAAGGACACCTTCGGCATCGAGGTCATCCGCTCCATCACCTACGGCAGCACCGACCTCGGGCCGCTGGGCTACCAGTGCACCGAGAGCTCCGGCGGCGTCCACCACCTGCACGCCGACCTGCACACCATGGAGATCCTGGACCTGGCCGAGGACCGGCCGGTGACGCCGGGCGAGACCGGCAGGCTTGTCTTCACCACGCACGCACGGCGCGGCCAGGACCTGGGCCGGTACGTGATCGGCGACCTGGGCCGGGAGGTCCCGGGCCGCTGTCCGTGCGGCCGCCTCGCTCCCCGTTTCGAGCTCCGGGGCCGTACGGGTGACGTGATGCGGGTGGCGACCCACTTCCTCAACCAGCGCCGCTTCCTGGACCTGGCCGGGGAGCGAGGCGGCCACCGGGGCGAGTTGCAGATCCGGCTCGACGTCACGGACGCACGCGAGCGGCTGACCGTACGGGTGGAACGCGCCGGGGCGACGGATCCCGAGCGGCTGCGGGAGGTCTTCCTGGCCGGGTACCCCGAGCTCCGGGAGGCGGTGGCGGAGCGGCTGCTCGACCTGGTCGTCGAAGCCGTCGACGGCGCGTCGCTGGACCGCAGCCCGACCAGCGGCAAACTGCTGGCCGTGGTGGACGCCCGCCGGTAGCCGCCGAGTGGGTCCGGCGCGCAGCCCGGGGGTGCTCGACAGCCTGCCGGGCCGCGTGCGCGGGCCGCGGACCGGTCGTCGACACTTGCCGTGCGGCGGGAACTCGGTGTCCTGCGCGAACGGCAGTTCCCATCGACGAGAACAGGACCCATGTCCGAAGACGCGACCGTGCGGGAGTTGTGGGACAGGACGTATCGGGCCCTGTTGCCCTGGACCCGCGTACCCACGGCTGATCTGAACGCACGCTGCGCGGAGGCGGTGACGGCGGCACTGGCCGTGCTGTGGAACGGCTGCGACGACGTTCTCCTCGACGTGCCGGCCACCGACGAGCAGATCCATGCGGTCGTCGCCGCTCAGCAGGCGTACGGCCTCGGATGGCGCGACGCCGTGCTCGGCGACGTCACCGCCGCCCCCGGGGCCGCGCGGCTGGGCCGCGGCCCGGGCGGGCTGTGGGCACCGGCCGCGGACCGGAACGGTGGCCGGGGGCGGTCGTGGCGCCCCACGCTCCGCCACGACCTGGAATTCTTCGCGAGGCATCCCTGGGCCCCGGAGCTGGAGCACCTGCGGGCCGTGCGGCGCGCGGTCGAGGCGTCCTCGGCAGATCCGCGCACCGCGCTCACCGTGCTCTTCCGCACGGCCTGGGAGCAGCAGGCCGCCGAACGCCGGGGGTGGGACGATGCCGCGTGGTGGCAGTACCTGGGGGTGGCGGACCTGACGTCGTGGGCGGTGGTCGCCCTGGGCCTGCCCGGGGCGGACCCCGCGCGTGCGGGCACGGCCGTGGAGGAGGCCGCCGAGGCGGTGAGCCCGCCCTGCTGGACCTGGACGGGTACGGGCCTGCCGGACGGCTTCCTCGACGAGGCCTTCGCCGCACTGGCCCTGTGAGGCGGGCACTTGACTGTCCCCCCGGATCGCCAGCAGACTCGGCTCACTTGTTGATCTTCGCCGGGGGGTACGAAGACCGTGATCGTTTTCTATGCATGCCTGGGGCTTCCCGTCGTCGCGCTGGTCACGTACCTGCTCTGGAGCGACCGGGCCACCCGGACGAGGAACCTCGACGGACTGCTGGCGGAGGAACGGGCCCGGCAGGAGGCCCGCTTCGACAAGCACTCCCCCGCGCGCAGGTTCTACACCCCGCCGGGCGAACGCAAGCGCCGCGGCTGAGCCACGACACCGAACTGGTCACGAAATGTAAATACATCAACACTCTCCGCAGCGATCATCACACGGAAGAGTTATGGATATGTCCGGATTGGGCAACACGAGCCCTATGTGCGGCAATTCGTAGCGGGTGCGGGCCAGAGTGTGGCTCCTCGGCCAGTGGCCGGGAACCGTTTCGAGCCCGGCCGGAACGCATCCGCCCGCCTATGCGCGGGTGCATGTCGCCGGTCCGGGCCGTCCGTTGACGTCGAAGGGGTC